>JAKAGJ010000149.1 GCA_021815655.1 Deltaproteobacteria bacterium
TACACCACGTTGTATTGGGCTCCCGCATCCCCTGACTCGGCCAGGAAACGAAACTGCCTCAGGGCGGTGGCGTAGTCGCCCTTTTGATAGGCTGCCACCGCAACCTCCGCGCTTATCCTCTCCCCCCAGCCCGGGGAGGCCAGACAAAGGACCAGCAGCACGGCCAGCAGAATTTTTTTCATGGCGGGCAGCTCCCAAATTGAGAGTGCCGCGCGGGGCGTCCTGCCCCGTGCAGCATCGGCTTGGCATAACCAGGTTTTTGCCAAGCCTCCCAAATTGCTTGTCTCAAAAGGCTCGCAATTGGGCGGCAAGAACCAGTACGCACACAGAATATCAAAACCTGCCGGTTATGCAAGGCCCGGCCCCCAGGCGCGTGGCGATGCGTTGGCGGCACCCAACCAGCCCCGGCGTCGGGTGCCAGGTTGCGTGGGGTCCCTGGGATAGGGGTACCGCTTGACTGTATTAACGGAGCCGGGATACTATGCCCCCGCCTACCCCTCGCGATTTTTGCTCAAACCTTGGGCGACGAGTCAGCTTTTTACGCGCCCCCTTGGCCCGCCTGGGCCGGGGTGGCCCGGCTCGACGACGGGCCAGCCCCAGGCCACCGCAAAAACAGCCGCCAGCAAAAACTCGACTAGCAGGGGTGCGCCATGAATTCTCGCTTTCCCGTTCTTGGAATCCTGGCCGTTATCATCAGGGTCGCGGGATGGATCGTTATCGCCGTCAGCGGCATATACATGCTGAAAACCTTGGTGGATGATACCTGGTGGGCCTATAAAATAAGTGCCTTGGGAGGTGGACTGGGCGGAGTCCTGGTGGGATTGGGCGAGGTCGCCTTGGCGGAAATGATCTGCTTGGCCATGTCCATAGAGGAGAACACCCACCAGGCCAACAACAATCTGACCTCCCGGCTGGACGTGATTATCAGGCTGTTGAACAAGGAAGCCCCGGGCGGCGGGCAATCAGCCTCCCTGGAGGCGGCTCAGGAACTGGCCGCAGGCCCACCTCCCCTGCCCGCCAATGCCTCGGCCCCTGACGCCGCTCTTCGGGCCAGCCTGGCGGTCACCCTGCCCGACGGCCAGCAACTGCTGCACAACCTGACGCCCGGAGAAACCACTCTGGGCCGCGCCCCCAACTGTGACCTGATACTGAACGACTCCCTGGCTTCCCGCAGCCACATCCGCCTGACTCTGGACCGCCAGGGGCTGTGGGTGGAGGACTTGGGCTCCCACAACGGCACCTTGTTGAATGGGACCAAGGTCAGCAGGTCGCAATTGCAGGACGGTGACCGCCTTACCATCGGCAATACCAGCCTGGTGGTGAGCCTGAAATCTTCCTAGCGCTTATGTAAAATCTGCGGGAAGGGCTGGTTAGGCCAAGCTTTTCGCCCAGCGAGCCCCCCGGGGTGGACCAGGCGGCGTCTCGGGCTGTCAGCCTGGGGTCTGCCCTCCGGGGAATTCCTCGGCTGGGACGCTCAGCGGGCGCGGGGCCAAGAAGCCCCCCAGGTAAAACACCAGGAAGGAGGCCAGCAGGCTGATGCTGGCCATGGTGTAGGCCAGGGGCTTTCCCTGCCACAATTCCACGAACCATATCCTGAACTTGAACATCAGCACATTGGCCTTGCCGCCATACACCTCCATGTCGTGCAGAAATTTTTTGGAGTTTTCCGGGGCCAGCGTGTAGGTGTTGGCGTAGGCGTCGTGGGCATCCGCAGCCCTCTGGGCCTGGCGTTCAGCCGCGGCGTAAATCAACAAGGCGCTGCCCAGGCCCACCAGCAGGATGACCCCACCGAGGAGATTGCAGCGCCCGCGCTGATCCATGCTTTTCCATGCCAGGTTCATGCCGCCCTGCCCCTTATCCGCCCTGCCAGCCCCCATGGTGAGGCGCTGAAATGATCCGCCACTCCCCCTGTCCGCCTGGGCGGCGGAGGGAGGAGCCTCTTTGGCCCCGATGACCCCAGCCTATCCCTGGGGCGGCATCACCAGCGGGGTGGTGAATTGCCCGGAAACCCACCCCATTTGGCCGCCGGGCGTGCGCACCGACAGCCAGCCGTCGCTGGTGTTGATAACCTCCAGGCTGCTGCCCTGGGGCACCACGGTCAGCACGGGGTAGTTGTAGCCCGGGCCGGTGCGAACGTTCAGACTGGGGGAAGTTACCACCACCGACCCCGGCACGGGGCTGGGCACGCTGGAAACCATGGGCGCCGGCGGGGGCGCCATAACCGCCACGGGGGGCGGCACCACCTCGTAGCCGCCAGGCGCGGGGCGGTAGTAGACGCCGGCGTGGGTGTAGTAGGTCAGGCCGGCGATCACCAACGCGGCGGCTCCCAAGGGCAAGGCCCAGGCCCAGCCGCCGCCATGCCCCCTGGCCGAGGCGGGGGAAGGGACGGAGAGGGTGCAGGCCAAGGCCAGGCACAAGCCGGCGCCCAGGACTCCAATCGCTTTGCCCTTCATCTGAATCCCTCCCGCCTGATATGGACAGGCGTGCAAGATTTCATCCCCCGGCCTTCCATGGCGGCCCTTCAGGGTGCCATAAAGCCAGTATATTGATTTTAGCATCATCCATGCCATTTGGCCCGACCCCAAGCCTGGCCATGATTCTCAAACCACAGCTAGTAGTTACCACAAGCCTCCCAGAATTCGCCGCCCCGGCGCCCAGGCGGGCGTAAAAAGTTTCTTCAGCCCTAGCGGAGGCCCGCGCAGGAATTTCGCGGAGCCAGTGCCACGCGGCCACAAAGGCTGGTATCATCCCTGTGACCATTCTGTGATATCTTGGCGCCAACTGCCAAACGCCACGCCATCCCAGCGCCCGGCAAGGGGGATAGATGGCCTGCAAAAACAGGATAGTTGCGCGCCAGTCCCGGCCCGCGGCCGCCTCCAGCCGAGGACGGTGGCGGGGTCTGTGCCTGGCCCTCTTGGCCTGCCTGGGGTTGACCCTGTTGCCTCTGGGGCCCTGGGGCCTGGCGGCGGCCCAGGCTCCCCTGCCCCGCGTGGTCATCCTGGATTCCTACCATCAAGGCGAGGCCTGGTCGGACGATGAACTGGCCGGGCTGCTGCCCGCGCTGCGGGCCGTCTACCCCGACTTGGTTCCGTCCATAGAGCGCCTTGACGCCAAGCTGCGGCCCGGACCGGAAAACCAGCAGCGCATGGCCCGCTTCCTGGCGGACAAATACCGGGACCGCCATGTGGACCTGCTGATAGTCCTGGACAACACCGCCCTGGACCTGATCCTGCAAAACCCCGGCGAGCTGTTTGCCGGGGTGCCGGTGGTTTTCGCCGGCATCAACGGCTTTCGGCCGCGGATTATCAGCGCCCGCGGCCAAATCACCGGGGTGAGGGAAACCGAGGACTTGGCGGGCACCCTGCGCCTGATACTGGCTTTGCAGCCGGGCACCAAGCGGGTGCTGGCGGTGCATGACTACACCACCAGCGGTCTGGCCATGCGACGGGAAATGGAGCAGGCCCTGCCGGCCTTCCAGGGCCGCCTGCGGGTCAGCTTCAACGCCGACGCCCCCTTCGCCCAGTTGGAGCAGGAACTGCGGGGGCTACCCAGCGACGCGGTGGTGATGATCCTCACCTATGTCACCGACCAGGACGGCCGCACCTTCACCCGTGCCGAGAGTACCAGGATCATCAGCCAGGCCAGCCCCGTGCCGGTCTACGCCATGCATGAGACCCGCCTGGGGCACGGCATCCTGGGGGGCATGCTGCTGGAAGGGCAGGAACACGGCCGCCAGGCCGCGCAACTGGCCCTGGCCATCCTGGCCGGCAAGGAGACCGCCCAGCTTCCCGTGGAGGACAGCCACTCCCACGCGGTTTTCGATCATGAGCAATTGCAACGTTTCGGCATTGCCCAGGACGCCCTGCCCCCCGGCAGCCGAGTGGTCAATCTGCCGGTTTCGCTCTGGGAGCGCCACCGGGACGTGCTGGGCCCCTTGTTGGCGGTTCTGGCGGTGTTGGCCACCACGGTGGCCCTGCTGGGCTGGGCCATGCTGCGGAGCCGCCGGGCCGAGGCGGCCCTGCGCCACAGCGAGGCCAGACACCGCCTGCTGCTGGAAACCATGACCGTGGGCGTGGCCCTGTGCGAGGCCTCGGGCAAGGTGACCTACGCCAACCCCGCCTTCGGCCGCATGCAGGGCGCCGGCGGCCAAGAGCTCTTGGGCTCCTACCTGTGGGAAACCATGACCCCGGGGCCGGACCGCGAGGGCATGCCCGCCTATTTCCAGGAGTTGATGCAGCGGCAACCCTCGCCCCAGCCCTATTTCACCACCAACCAGCGCCGGGACGGCTCCCCCTACCTGGCGCGGGTGGACTGGAGCTATCAACGCGACGCCCAGGGCCAGGTGAACGGCTTCACGGTGATCATCCAGGACATCACCGAGCAGCTGAAGGCCCAGCAGGCCCTGCGCCAAAGCGAGGAAAAATTCCGCCAACTCTTTGAGTGCTCCAACGACGCCATCTTCGTGCACGACCACCAGGGCACCTTCCTGGACGTCAACGAGCGGGCTTGCCAAATGCTGGGCTACAGCCGGCGGCAGCTTCTGGCCATCAAGACGGAGGAATGCCACCCGCCTGAGGCCCTGGCCGGCGCCAGACAGGCCTTCCAGGAGCTTTTGGACCAGGGGCGCGTCAGCTTTGAAACGCTTTTTCGGCGGGCCAACGGCTCCCTGATCGAGGTGGAGATCAGCGCGAGCCCGGTGGGCGGCCAAGAGAAGGTTTTCCAGGCCATCGTGCGCGATATCACCGAACGCAAGCGCGCCGAAGCCGAACGGCTGCGGCTGGAAGGCCAGTTGCGCCAAGCCCAAAAAATGGAAGCCATCGGCACCCTGGCCGGAGGCATCGCCCACGACTTCAACAACATCCTGGGGGCCATCCTGGGCTATGCCGAACTGGCCCGCGAGGACTCCCTCACCGGGATGGCCAAGCCCCAGGACATCGGCCAGATCATCAAGGCCGCCGAGCGGGCCAAGGCCCTGGTGCAGCAGATACTCACCTTCAGCCGCAAGATGGAGCCCCAACGCCGGCCCATGGACCTTAACCAGGAGGTGCGCCGGGCCGTGGAGCTGCTGGGGCGCACCCTGCCCAAGATGATCGGCATCGACCTGCGATTGGCCCCTGAGCTGCGGCGGGTGAACGCCGACCCTGGCCAGGTGACCCAGATCATCCTGAACTTGGCGGCCAACGCCTTTCACGCCATGCCCGAGGGGGGGCGCCTGGTCATCACCACCGAGGACCTGGCCGTGGAGGACCGGACGTGTCCCACCTGCGGGGAGCGCATCCAGGGCGACTGGGTGGTGCTTATCATCAGCGACACCGGCCAGGGCATCGCCCCACAGGACCTGCCGCGCATCTTCGACCCCTTCTTCACCACCAAGGAGGTGGGCAAGGGCACGGGTCTGGGGCTGTCCATGGTGCATGGCATAGTTACCGGCCATGGCGGGCACATCCAATGCGAGAGCAACCCCGGCCAAGGGACGACCTTCAGGGTCTATCTGCCCGCCCAGGCCCTCCTGGGCCGGCCCCAACAAGAGGAAAGCGGGCCTTGGCTGGCGCCGGGCGGCCCGGAAACCATCCTCTTGGTGGATGACGAGGAGGCCCTGCTACTCTTGGGGCAGCGCCTGCTCAGCTCCGCGGGCTATGAGGTGCACCTGGCCCACAGCGGCGAAGAGGCGCTGGAGGCCTACCGCCGTCTGAAGCCGGGACTGGCCCTGGTGGTGATGGACCTGGGCATGCCCGGCATCGGCGGCCAAAAGGCCCTCAAGGAAATCCTGGCCCAGGACCCTGAGGCCAAGGTGGTCATCGCCAGCGGCTACGCGGCCCAGGACCAGGTGAAGGACGCTCTGTCTTCCGGGGCCGCCGGGTACGTGGCCAAACCCTTTCGGCGGGGCGAGCTGCTGGCCACCATCCGTGGGGTCTTGGCCGGCGCCTCGCCGGCGGACCGCCGGCCATCCTGACCAGCCAGCGGGCCTGGGCCGCGCCATCTACTTGAAAATACTTTTAGCAATTAGCCAACCCGCCAAAATTCCCGACTAGCATAGTCAATTACCCAAACAATCAGCCGCCTGAAATTCAAGGGCCAGGGAAGCTTTTCGCCCCGCCGGGATCCTGCAAGCGGCACAATTTTTTGAGGGCCCCTGGCCCCAGCTGATAGAAATGCCACTACTGAGACCGTCTAGCCAGCCAGGGGCCTCTTGGCCTGCTGGGGCAGGTGGAAATCCCGTTATGGACAGTC
>JAKAGJ010000150.1 GCA_021815655.1 Deltaproteobacteria bacterium
CACCGGCCAGCAGAAATACAGGGCGATCATGGCCGGGAAGTTGAAGGGCGGCAGGATCAGGAAGGGACCCAGGGGCTCGCGGATGAAGTGGGTGTCCACCTTGCGGGCCACGTCCTCGCTGTAGGAACCCTTCATCAGCTCGGGGATGCCGCAGGTGAACTCCACGTACTCGTAGGAGCGGGTCAGCTCGCCCAGGGCGTCGGACATGGTCTTGCCGTGCTCGGCCACCATGATCGCCGCCAACTCCTGCTTGTGGTCATAGAGCTTCTGGCGCAGGTTGAACAGGCAGATGGCCCGGCGGGTGGCGGGGGTGTTGCGCCAGTCCCAGAAGGCGGCCTTGGCCGCGGCCACGGCCTGGTCCACCTCGTCGATGGTGGACTTGGGGCTCAAGGCGATCACCTGGTCCAGGGCCGGGTTCATGACCTCGATGTGCCCGCCGGTGGTGTCCACCCACTTGCCGCCTATATAGTTCTTGAGGGTCTTGGGCATGGGGGTCCCCTTAATGCGATTTAGTAGGATATTAACTAGTTGCGATTGCGGGCCATGGCTGGCCCGCCGAGCGCGCCAGCGCCCGGGAGGCCGGGCAAAACCGCGCTTTTGCCCGGCCGATAAGCAATCGAAGCCGTGGATGGCTTTGATTGCGGCATCTTAACGTAGCCCGTCCTCGAACTTGGCCTGGTCGATGGTCAGGCCGCCGATGCGCGGCAAGGGCCGGCCGGAGTCAGTGACCACCAGCACCACCAACAGCTCGTCGCCGGCCGGGGCGTCGGGCACGCTCACCGTCATGCCATCGAAGTGGGAGCGGATGAAGGCGGCGTCCTTGTGGTTCAGGGGCACGTCGATGGTGCAGCCGGCGTGGCCGCGCTTCTTCACCGAGGGGATGAGGGCCAGGCCGCGCCCCAGGGCGTCGCGGAAGGGCTTGCCCAGTTTGGGATGCAGGATGGCCCCGGCATGCTCCAACTCGCCTTTCATGCCCACGATGCAGGCCTTGCCGTAGCTCTGGGCCTGCTCGGGCGCGATTCCCAGGGCCTCGCGGGCCTTGTTGCCCAACAGCCCGCCCAACTCCTCGCCCAGGTCCATCAGGGGAGTCAGGTCCTCCACATACTGGCCGGCGTAGGGATTTTTTAGCACGGCGATGGCCGCGGCCTTGCGGGTAGGTGGGTCAATTTGACGGCCCATCTCGGTGCGGGTCTCTTCCACGATGGTCAGCAGCTTGCGAATCTCCATGGCCCTCACCATTTCCCTTAGCTGATGATTTTGGCGGCCCGCTGGGGCGGCGGGGTGTTGCGGCTCTTGGCGATAATCACCTGGCCGTCGACCATGACCATGCTGACGCCGGGGTTGTCGCCCTCGGCCAGCCCGGCCAGGAAGTCGGCGCCGGCGGAGCCCAGGGAGGCGTCGGCGAAGACCAGGTCAGCCTCGCGCCCCGGGGCGATGACGCCGCGGTTGAGGCCGTAGCGCTTGGCGGTGTTGCCGGTGGCCATGGCCACCACCACCGCCGGCGGCAGGCCGCCCAGGCTGGCCATGAGGTTCATGGCGCGCAGGATGCCCAGGGGCACGATGCCGGTGCCGCTGGGGGCGTCGTTGCCCACGATGATTCTGGCGTAGTCCTTGCGCTCCTCTATCATCTGACAGACCTGCACGGCGCGCAGCGGGTTGCCGCAGTGCACGATCTCCAGGGTGTAGCTGGTTTCCTCCACCAGGCGGCGGGCCTCGTCCAGACTGATTGCCGTGGGCCCGCCGTTGATGTGGCTGACCACGTCGGGATCGATGGCCATGACCTGGGCGGCGCTGACCGTGGAGGAGCCGGGGATGCTGGTGCCGCCGGTGTGCATCATCACGGTGAGCCCCGCGGCCTTGGCGGCTTTCACCATGGGCGCGGCCTCGGCCGGGTCCTTGACCGAGCCCAGCCCCACCTCGCCCACCACGCGTACGCCCTCGGCATAAAGCTCGGCGAAGTCGCTAGTCTCCAGGGATTTTTCCAGGATCACCGCCCCGCCCAGCACCTTCATGCCGCCAGGACGGTAATTGGCGAAGCTCTTGGCCGCCAGCATGGCCAGGGCCTTGACCCCGGCGCGGTCCTTGGGCCGGCCGTCCAGGTGCACCTCGCCGGCGCTGATGGAGGTGGTCACGCCGCCGTGCAGGGCGCTGTCCAGAAAGCCGATGGTTTTCTGGCGCGGGGAGTAGTCCATGAGCACCACGTGGCAGTGGCTGTCGATGAGCCCGGGCAGTACCGCCGCGCCGGCGGCGTCTATGACCAGGGCCCCGGCCGGACACTTGAGACCCCGCCCCACCTCCTGGATCAGCCCTTCGGCGATGACCAGGCTGTCGGCGTCCAATAGCGGCCGTTGCACTTCGCCACTGAGCATCTGGCCTATGTTTTTTACGTATACTGTAGACATGGCAAGCTCCCCGCCCTCCCCCGCCGGGGGACGGGCCTTGGCAGGATTGTTACCAGCTGGGCGGGCTGACCACCCAGATCACCACGCAGCGCCTGGCCCCCTCGTTGCCCCAGGCGTGGGGGCGCAGGGAGGAGAAATAAAAGCTTTCGCCCTTCTTGACCCTGTAGACCTCTGGGCCCATGCGCAGGGTGAGGGTGCCTTCCAGCACCACGCCGAACTCCTCGCCCTCGTGGGTGTACTCGCCGTCGCTGCCGCCGCCGGGGGCCACGACGGTGTAGAAGGGCTGCATGCGCTTCTGGGCCACGCTGGAGATCATCTGGCGGATGTCAGCCTCCCAGCGCCCCATGCTCACCTTCTTGAACTGGTCGGGCTTGGTGACCACCGGGTCCTCGTGGGCCTCATCCAGGAAGAAGTCCACGATGCGCACGTCGAAGACCTGGGCGATCTTCTTTAAGGTGGCGATGGAGGGCGAGGCCTTGTCGTTTTCTATCTGCGACAGGTAGGCGGCGGTGCAGTCCACCTGCTGGGCCACCTGCTTGAGGGTGAGCTTGGCCGCCTTGCGCAGCTCCCTGAGTTTTTGTCCGATGGACTCCATGAGATGTAAAACTTGGCTCCTGGTGTGGTTAATTTATAGTAAACTTAATTTATTTATACTTTCATGGTTCACGATGGCTGTCAACCACATCCGTGGCCTCGTATGCACCAGGGGGCCAGTGTTGGACCCCGGCAAGTCGGCGATGGCTAGGCCTGTCAAACACAGCGGTAAAAATTTTGGGCAAATTTTCTTGCCATCGACTATGATTTAATATTATATTACTTTTTAAATTATACTTCAATAGTGTAAACAGCCGTCCGCGACCTAAAATAATGATTGAGCCTTGCCGCCGCCGCGGCCGGGAACGCCCGGCCGGGGAGTCGCCACGCGGGCGGGTGGCCGGCCGGCGAGGCAAAGGTCAGCAAGCTTTGGAGGGAGGTCGGTATGCGTCGCTTGGTTAGCTTAGCCTTGGCCCTGGCCTTGCTGCTGGGGATGGGTCTGGGGACGGCGGCATGGTCCGCCGAATACAAAATCGGCGTGGCCGTGCCGCTCACCGGCCTGTTCGGCAAGGACGGCGAGTTGATCCGGGACGCCTACACCTTCTGGGCCGAGACCGTCAACGCCCAGGGCGGCATGGGCGCGGCGGGCAAGAAGGCCCAGGTCAAGCTCATCTTCCGCGACGACATGTCCGACCCCCAGACCAGCGCCAAGCTGGTGGAGCAACTGATTACCGGCGAGCATGTCGACCTGCTCCTGGGCGGCTTCGGCTCCGGTCCCATCATGGCCGCCTCGGCGGCCAGCGAGCGCTCCGGCTACCCCATGATCAGCGGCGCCGCCAGCTCCAACAAGCTCTTCGAACGCAAGTTCAAGTACTACTTCTCCACCCTGGGCAAGGCCACCGACGAGGTCAAGGGCGCCGTGGATGTCCTGTTCACGCAAAATCCCAAGCCCCAGAGCGTGGCCATCATCGGGGCCAACACCCCCTTCACCGCCGATGCCTGTCAGGGATTCAAGAACTTTGCAGAGGCGGCCGGGGTGAAGGTGGTGCACTTCGAGCTGTTCCCGCCCACCCTCCAGGACTACAACACCATGTTGGAGAAGGCCAAGGCGGCCAATCCCGATGTGCTTTTGGTGGGCTCCCATCTGGGCGTGGCGCTCAGGGTCATGAAGGCCATGAAGGAGATCAAGTTCGCGCCCAAGGCCGTGGCCTTCTCCTACGGCCCCACGGTGCCGGCCTTCGTGCAGGGCATGGGCAAGGACGCGGAGTACGTCTTCGCCGCCAGCGAGTGGACCCCCAACCTGCCCTACACCGGCCCGCTCTTCGGCTCGGCCAAGGACTTCAACCAGGCCTACTTCAAGCGCTTCAACCGCTATCCCGACTACGTGGAGGCGGCCACCGTGGCCGGCGCCCTGGCTCAGCAGACGGTGGTGGAGCAGCTGGGGCTCACGCCGCCGATCAAGGCCGAGGACCGCGTGAAGATCATGGAGGGCCTGCACAAGCTGGACCTCAACACCTTCTACGGCCGGGTCAAGTTCGACCCCGAGGGCGCCAACGAGGCACATCCGCCGGTGGCGGTGCAGGTGCAGGACGGCAAGCTGGTCAACGTCTACCCGGCGGAGGCCGCCGAGGCCAAGCCGCGCTATCCCATGCCCGCGTGGGAACAGCGCTAGACAAAACACCCACGCGCTTCCCGGAGGGACCGGCCTTCCGGGGAGCGCGCCCAGGCCGCGAGGCGCGCTAACCCCATGCTCATTCTGCAAGCCCTGCTCAACGGCATCCTGCTGGGCGGCGTCTACGCCACCTTCTCGGCGGGGTTTTCCCTGATCTTCGGGGTCATGGGCGTGGTCAACATCGCCCACGGCGAGATGATAATGCTGGGTGCCTTCGTAACCTTCTATTTGTTCCACCTGCTGGGCCTGGACCCCTTCTTGAGCCTGCCGTTGAGCTTCGGCCTGATGTTCCTGCTGGGCTATCTGCTGCAACGGCTGGTGATAAACCGCGTGATCGGCGCCCCGCCCATCATGAGCTACATCCTCACCTTCGGCCTGCACCTGGTCATCGCCAACACCGCGCTGCTGGCCTGGACCGCCGACCCCCGCACCATCACCACCGCCTACTCCGGGGCCAGCTTGTCCCTGGGGCCCTTGCACCTGCCCGTGGTGCAGGGGGCCACCTTCCTGTTCTGCCTGGCCATCATCTATGGCCTGCATTTTCTGCTCAACCGCACCCAGGTGGGGCGGGCCATCCAGGCCACGGCCCAGGACCGCGAGATGGCCCGTCTCATGGGCATCAACGTGGGGCGCATCTACGCCCTGACCTTTGGTCTGGGCGCCGGCGTCACCGCCCTGGCCGGCTCGCTGGTGGCAGCCTTCCGCTATGTGGAGGTGGGCATGGGCCTGCCCTACACCATCATTGCCTTCTGCGTGGTGGTGCTGGGCGGCATGGGCTACATCCCCGGCGCGCTGATCGGCGGCCTGGTCCTGGGGGTGGTGGGCTCGCTCGCCACGGCCGTCTTCACCCCCGGCTGGTCCATGGCCATAACCTTCTTTTTGCTCTACCTGATGCTTTTGTTCAGGCCCGCCGGTATTACCGGCAAGGGGATCGTGGAATGAGCGCCCGCCGGCAATTGCCCTTTCTGGCCGCGGTGGCGCTGTTGGCCCTGCTGCCTCTTTTCTTCAAGGGCTACTACCTGGAGTTTCTCACCGTCACCTTCTACTGGATCGGCCTGGCCAGCTGCTGGAACCTGATGAGCGGCCATACCGGCTACATCGACTTCGGCTCGGTCACCTACGTGGGCGTGGGCTCCTACGTGGCCGGGGTGCTCATGCTCAAAAGCGGCTGGCCGCTGATACCCGCGGTGCTGGCGGCCGGCGGCTTCTGTCTGGCCCTGGCCCTGGCCGTGGGTTACCCCACCCTCAAGCTGCGCGGCGCCTATTTCGCCATCGCCACCTTCGCCTTGGCCGAGGCGGTCAAGCAAGTGGCCGAGGAATGGGAGGGGCTCACCGAGGGCGGCATCGGGCTGACCATACCCGGCCGCCTGGACAGCCTGAGCTACTACTGGCTGTACCTGGGCCTGACGGCGCTCTTGATCTGGCTCACCTGGTTCATCAGCCATTCCCGCCTGGGCTACGCCTTGAAGGCCATCCACCAGGACGAGCACGCCGCCAGCCGCGTGGGCATCGACACCCACAGGATCAAGATGACGGCCTACTGCCTGAGCGCCTGCTTCATCGGGCTTTTCGGCGCCCTGGACGCTACGCGCCTGAGCTACATCAACCCC
>JAKAGJ010000151.1 GCA_021815655.1 Deltaproteobacteria bacterium
AGGAACCCGCTGTTGAGGTAGACGTAGATGCCGGCCACGCCGGTGAGCGACAGGGCCAGGCCGAAGACGTTCTGCACTATATTGCGCGGCAGCACGGCCACCAAGGCCCCTCCCAGGGTCAGGCAGAGCACGAAGCCGAAGGCCGCGTAGCTCAGCGCTTGGGTCAGTGACATATCCATGGGCTCTTTCTCGCTCAGGCCGCGGCTTGCTGTTGAGGGCCAGGACGGCTGGCCGCGGGCTCGCAGCCCACGGCGGCCAGGGCTTTTTGCCGGGCCACCAGGTCCACCACCGCCACCTGGCGGCTGGTGCCGCACTGCTCGTACATGTGGCTGAAGCGCAGGGCCTTGCGCGGGCAGCTTTCCACGCACAACCCGCAAAGCGAGCAGCGCGAGAAGTCGATGATGAAAGAGTCGGTGATGACGAAGGGATCCTCGGGCGCCTTGGCCCCCTCACCGTCCTGGCCGGCGGCCTTCTTCTTGCCACCCTGCACGCTGATTACCCCGCTGGGACAGACGCGGGCGCAGGTGCCGCAGGCCGAGCAGTTGTGGTCGCCGGTCTCGGGGTCGGTCACCAGCTCCACCGGGCCGCGGAAGCCTTCGGGGATATCCAGGCGCAGCCGGGGATAGCGCACCGTGACCACGGGCTTGAACATGTAGCGGATGGTCACCTCCATGCCGGACACCAGGCTCGCGGCGCCGGAGGCGATCCTCCCCAGGTATCGGGTAAATTCGCTCATGACTCCTCCCAGGACGGCCGGGCTCTCAGCGGGCCATGGACGGCCCGCCCGCAATTGCGCCAAATGGCGCTTTGGCTCAATTTCGAAAGCTTGTCAAAATTGACTTTTGGCAAGCGCCAAGAGGAGAAAGCCATGGATGGCTTTCTCCGGCATACATCTAGGCCACCAGCTTCAAGACCAGCGCGGTCAGGAGCAGGTTGGCCAGGGCCACGGGGATCATGTACTTCCAGGCAAAGACCATCAGTTGGTCGAAACGCAGCCTGGGGAAAGTCCAGCGCACCCACATCACCACGAAAATCAGCACGTACACCTTGAGCAAAAACCACCAGGGACCATCGGCGAAGGGGCCGCGCCAGCCGCCGAAGAACAGGGCCGTGGCCACCGAGGCCACGATGAACATGTTGGTGTACTCGGCCAGAAAGAACAGGGCGAAGCGCATGCCCGAGTACTCGGTGTGGAAGCCGGCCACCAGCTCGCTCTCAGCCTCGGGGATGTCAAAGGGCGCGCGGTTGGTTTCGGCCGTGGCCCCGATCAGGTAGATGATGGCCGCCACCGGCTGGTAGAAGACGAACCACACTCCCTGTTGGGCGCCCACGATGTCCTGGAAGCTCATGCTGCGCGCCATGAGAACCACGCTCATGGCCGAAAGCAACAGCGGAATCTCGTAGGCCACGTTCTGGGCCACCGAACGGATGGCGCCCAGGAGGGCGTACTTGTTGTTGCTGGACCAGCCGCCCAAGAGGATGGCGAAGACGGTCATGCTGGCGAAGGCGAAGATGAGGAGCATGCCCTCGGGCATGTCGCTGACCTGTAGCCATTGGCCAAAGGGCAGCACCACGAAGGGCACCAGCACCGGGGCGAAGACCAGCACCGGGCTGATGACGAAGAGGAACCAGCTGGCCGGCTTGGGGGTGATAAGCTCCTTGACGAAGAGCTTGAGTCCGTCCATCAAGGTTTGCAGCAGGCCGAAGGGACCCACCTCGTCGGGGCCGATGCGCAACTGGATATGGGCGGCCACCTTGCGTTCCAGCCAGACCAGAAACAGCGCGTTGACCTGCACGAAGCCCAGGGACAACACCAAGCCCAGTACCATGGTCCACACCGTGGGGCTCAAAGAGGCCGCCGCTGATTGCATCAAGCCCTGCATTTGTCTCTCCTGGAGCCCGCCGTCGCCCCTCGGGACGAGGCTCGCCATTTTCGCGCGGGGAGCGCACCCCCCGGCGACGGCAACTAATAACCGGCGCGTTGTCTAGCGGTCGATTTCAGGCATAACTACGTCGACGCTGCCCAGGATGGCTATGGTGTCGGCCACCAGGGTGTTAACCAACAGCTTGGGCAGCACGCTCAGGTTGCTGAAGGAAGGCACGCGCCACTTCATGCGGTAGGGGTTCTTGCCCCCGTCGGAAACCAGGTAGATGCCCACCTGCCCCCGGGCCGACTCGTAGACGCAGTGGTAATCGCCGGCCGGCACCTTGACCACGCGCACCGGCTTGGCCGGGGCCACGGGGCCTTGGGGCAGGCGGTCCAAGGCCTGCTCAATGATGCGCAGGCTTTGCTCCATCTCCAGGAATCGCACCATGTAGCGGTCCAGGCAGTCACCGCCGGAACGCACCGGGATTTCGAAGGCAAATTCGGGGTACACGCTGTAGGGCTCGGCCCGGCGCACGTCGTAGGCCACGCCGCTGCCGCGCAGACAGGGGCCGGTGAGGCCGTAGGCCCGGGCCATGTCGGCGGAGATGACGCCCACGTCCCTGGTGCGGTTGATGAAAATGACGTTCTTGTTGACCAGCTTGTCGTAGTCCTTAAGACGGCCGCGCAGCTTCTTTATGAAGGCCCGCAGGCCGGTCACGAAGGTTTCGTCTATGTCCTTGGCCACCCCCCCGAAGCGGCTGTAGCAATAGGTCAGGCGGCTGCCGGTCACGGGCAGCAGGAGGTCCATGATGTCCTCCCGGTCGTCAAAGCAATATAGAAAGGGGGTGAAGGCGCCCAGGTCCATGAGGTAGGCGCCCAGCCACAAGAGGTGGCTGCTGATGCGGTTGAGTTCGGCGCAGATCACCCGGATGTACTCGGCGCGCTCCGGCACGGCGATGCCGGCGGCCTTCTCCACGGCCAGGCAATGGGCGTGGTTGAACATCAAGGCCGAGAGATAGTCCATGCGGCCGGGGTAGGGCAAAAATTGCAGGTAGGTCTTGTTCTGGGCGATGTGCTCCTGGCCCCGGTGGCTGTAGCCCAGCACGGGGTCGCATTCCAGGATGCGCTCACCGCTTAGGCGCAACAACAGCCGCAGCACGCCGTGGGTGCTGGGGTGCTGCGGCCCCATGTTGAGATAAAAGGTGTCCTCGCTGAGCGTGTGCGTGGGATCCAGCATGGCCTGGGGCGTCATGGTTATAGCCTCCCTAGGCCTCGGCCGGGCCGGGCGCGGCCTGGAAATCGCGCAGCAGGGGGTGGAAGTCGGCATCCTCGGGCAGCAGGATGCGCCGGGGGTCGGGGTGGCCGCTGAAGACCTGCCCCAGCATGTCGAAGGCCTCGCGCTCGTGCCAGTCGGCGGCGGGAATGAGGCGGGCCAGGCTGGGCACCGGCTGACCCTTGGGCACGCTGAGCCACAGCTTGACCCGGCAGGCCGGGTCCCACTGGCTGAACATGTAGACCAGTTCCAGGTCTTGAGCCCGGTCCACCGCCGTGACAAACTCCAGGAAGAAGCCCTTTTGCGTCAACATCGCGGCCACGGCCTCCAGCTCCTGGGCCGGAACCTGGGCCTGCAAATGATAGCCGGCGGACGGACGCTCCGCCGCCGCCACGGCCTGCTCTCCCAGGGCCTGGCCAAGTGCGCCCAAGGTGTCATCCACGATGCTCATGCCTATTTGCCCTCCGGCGGCTGGGCCCCCACGCCGGCGTTCAAGAGCTGGCTGGCGCAGGGCGAGGATTGGTCGAAGCGCTTGAAACGGCGCAGCACGTTGGTCTTGCCGCCCTTGGTCAACTGGTCCTGCAACTGCAACAACCCCTGGATCAGGGCCTCGGGGCGGGGCGGGCAGCCGGGGATGTAGAGGTCCACGGGCAGTATCTTGTCCGCGCCGTTGACGATGGCATACTGGCCGCCATAGGCGAAGGGGCCGCCGGAGATGGCGCAGTTGCCCATGGCGATGACCCACTTGGGCGCGGGCATCTGCTCGTAGAGAGTCACCACGGTGTCGGCCATTTGCTTGCTGATGGTGGCGGCCAGGATCATCACGTCGGATTAACGGGGGTGGGGGCCGAAGACGCCGGCGCCGAAGCGGTCAAGGTCGAAGCGGGCCGCGCCGGCGGCCATCATCTCGATGGCGCAGCAGGCCAGGCCGAAGGTCATGGGCCACAGGGAATTGGCCCGGGTTACGTCCAGGAGGTCCTCCAAGACCGCCAAGTGCACCGGCGGGTCGATCTGGCGGCGCTCTACCATTCGAACACCCCCTTTTTCCAGGCGTAGGCGATGGCCAGGCTCAGGATGCCCACGAACAGGGTCAACTCCAGGAAGTCCCGCCAGGCGAAGGTCCCATAGGCCAGCAGGGTGGGGAACATATAGAGCACGTCCACGTCAAAGGCCAGGAAGATCAAGGCGTAGAGGTAGTAGGACACCTCGAATTGAATCCAGGCCCCGCCCTCGGGTACGATGCCGGACTCGTAGCTGACCAGCTTGTTGAGCCCCAGGCCGCGGGGGGTGATGAACACGGCCAGAACCAGGGGGATGAGGGCGAATAGGAAGCCCACCCCCAGGAATGCCAGCACGTAGGAGTAATTTTGCAGCGTTGTTTCCAGCATGAGTACCTCATCTGGGCTCGGTGGCTGGCCGGGCTTGGGCCGGGGTACAGCCCGCTAATTACAATTTCGCATGCGCTATTGTGCAATCATTCACAATAAAACGCTTGTAACAATAGACAGTCTTTTGGTGTTTGACAAGCATTATTTTGTGCGAGATTTAACAAGACCTAGCCCGGCACGGGAGTTGGTGGCTATATTGTAACTATCCAGTTAGGTTGGGTTATTCAAGCGTAACTCTGCCAATGAGTTGTACGGATTGTGCAACTATTAGGGTATAACCAATATAAAGCTACTGGGTATATAGGTGCTTAAAAGGTAGGCAGCCTGACGGTAATTGTTAGACGGACTAGATGTAAAAATGAATGCAATTCGACGGATGATTAAGGTAAGGCATGGCCCCAATCTCACACGAAAATGCCCTTGGGGCCATGCTCATTGTGCAACCCGGGTCAGGACAGGCCCAGGACCCGCCGCACCAGGGCCATGAAGGCCTCGGGCTCGATGGGCTTCTCCACAAAGGCCTGGGGCCGGTCCACCAGGAACTCCTCCAGCACCTGGTCGGTTACCTGATCCACGTCCAGTTCGCGTCCCTGGTCCTGGGCGCGCAGGTAGGCCAGGTTTTTGAGGAACTCGGCCTCGCCCGTCAGGATGACCACGGGCGTATCCTTGAGGGCGGCCTCGGCTTTCATTTCGTTGAAAACCGCCACACCGCTTTTCTTGGGCATGCGCACGTCCAGGACCACCAGGTCCGGGGCCAGCTCGCGCATCTTCTGCAAACCCTCCACCCCGTCGTAGGCGGCCCACACCTGGCTGAAGCCGTTATCCTCCAAAATGGTGGAGAGATAGCTTATGTTCTCGTCCTCGTCGTCCACGATCAAGATTTTATGCTCACGCATGCTGCCCCCGACTTCTGGCCACCTCGGCCGTCTTGGTGCAAAAAAAACCTTACCAGCCGGCGCGGGCAGCGCTGGCCGGGAGTGCCCCAACCATACGTCCACAGGGGAAAAATAAACAATTGTGCAATAAAAACACAACCCTGTGGCGATTAAGCCTTGACGGCTCCATCGGCTACATGCATAACATGAGTTAATTGAGAAAAAAATCACTTTATTTTTGGTCGGAAAAGAAAGCCCGGCCCCGCAGTCCCCGCAGTCCAGGAGAACCGCCAGGCCCGTGAAGACAAGCATTAGTCGGGAAAATATAGCTAGAGACGGGCTTGGCGCCGCCCGCCGGGCAGCGCGGCGGGCATGACCCTGGCCTATCCCACCGACCAGGTGCGGGTGCTGCGCGTCTTGAGCACCAACGGCGGCGATCTGCGTCAGGGCTCGCTGTGGCAAAGGGGCCAGGTGCTATTCAAGGCTCGGCACCGGGGACGGGAGTTGCCTCCCGAAACCAGCCCCCTGGCCCTGGCCCTGGATGACCACGGCCGCCATTACTTCATCTGGTTGGCCCGGCATCCCCGCGCCAACTGCCTGGTCATCCAGCCGTGGGACAGCCAGTATTGCTATTCGGTGTGTCTGCGGCAGGCCGCCTCTCGGGAATGACCACCGTGAAGGTGGTGCCCTGGCCTGGGCTGGAGCGCACCTCCACCCGCCCGCCGTGCTCGGTCACGATCTTCTGCACCACCGGCAGCCCCAGGCCGGTGCCGCGGTAGTCCTTGGTGCTGAAGAAGCGCTGAAAGAGCTGG
>JAKAGJ010000152.1 GCA_021815655.1 Deltaproteobacteria bacterium
TGCCCTTGTGCCCGCCGGCCGGCCGCGCCGGCAACAGCCACCCCACGGTATCGGGGTCCAGCAGGCTGGCCTGGCAACCCAGCCCCTCCACAACCCGGGGGGGGATGCCGATATCCACCAGGTGCAGGTGCCCCACGTACTCGCCAGATTCCAAGGCCAGGCCGGTCTTGATGAGCCCGAAGGTGGCCGTGAAGTCGGCGCGCACCGCCAGCCCCAGGGGCTGGCCACTGTCGGCGCTGAGCCCGCTGGGGACGTCCACGGCCAGCACCGGCTGACCCAGGGTATTCAAGAGGTCGATGGCCAGCGCAAAAAGCCCCCGCACCGGCGTGTTGAGCCCGGTGCCCAGGATGGCGTCGATGTAGACGTCGTGGCCGGCCATGGCCGCCTGCTGGCGGGCGAAGGTTTCCTCGTCGGGGACCTCCACCACCTCCACCCCGCAGGCTAAAGCCACGGCCAGGTTGGTGGCCGCGTCGCCACTGAGGTCGGTCCGCCGGGCCAGCAGATAGGCCGTGCACAAGGCCCCCTGGCCGGCCAGGATGCGAAGGCAGGCCAGACCGTCGCCGCCATTGTTGCCCCGGCCGCAGAAGGCGGCGATGTCCAGCTCCCGCAGCTGGCCCAGGGCCTCGCTCAGCACCCGGGAGGCGCCCTGGGCGGCGTTCTCCATGAGCACGATGCCGGGCAGGCCGATCTCCTCGATGGTGCGGCGGTCGGCCTCGCGCATCTCTTGGGACGTGGCCAGGATCATGTCGTCCCCCTTTTGGCTTGGCGTTACCAAGTTGCGACCAAGCAACTAGTTTGATGGCAGCTTTGCATGCGGGCCATGGATGGCCCGCCGGGCGTGAAAGCGTTCAAAAGGCCGAGCAAAACCCAAGGCCCCCACAAAACGCAAGTTTTGTGGGCTGGAGTCGCGCTTCTGCCCGGCCGCTAGGCAATCAAAGCCATGAATGGCTTTGATTGCGGTTTAGCTAGGCTTCCAGAACCACCACCGCCGCGGCGTAATCGCCGTCGTCGCTCAGACTCAAGTGGCAGGCCGCCAGGCCCTGGCTCTCGGCCCAGGCCCGGGCGCGGCCATGCAGCGCCAGGCCGGGCTTGCCCCGGGCGTCGCTGGTCACCTCGATCTCGGTCAAGGCCAGGCCGGAGAGCCCCAGGCCGGCGGCCTTGGCAAAGGCCTCCTTGGCGGCGAAGCGCATGGCCATGGCCTGGGCCGGCCTAGGCCGCCCCAGGCAGAGGGCGATCTCGGCCGGAGTAAAACAGCGCGCCAAAAAACGCTGGCCGAAGCGCTGCCAGGCCCGCTCCACCCGCGCCACTTGTGCCAGGTCCAGCCCCAGGCCGCGGATCATGGTAAAGGCCTACAGGCGCCGGCGCGGGGCCTCGGCGGCCCTGGGCGGCGCCGACTGGCGCACCAGGGCCAGCATCTCGCCAACAGCCTGCTCCATGCCCACGAACAGGGCCCGGGCCACGATGGAGTGGCCGATGGAGTACTCCTCGATCTCGGGCAGCTTCAGCAGCGGCAGCACGTTGCGCAGGTTCAGCCCGTGGCCGGCGGCCACCTTGATGTTCAGGCGGGCGGCCAGGCGGGCGGCGTCCTCGATGGCGTCCAGATGCTTCTGCCGCCCGGCCTCGTCGCTGGCATTGGCGTAGGCCCCGGTGTGCAGCTCCACCACCTGGGCGCCGGCCAGGTGGGCGGCCTTGACCTGCTCGGGGTGGGGGTCGATGAACAGGCTTACCTGGATGCCCGCGCCATTGAGTTTGGCCACGGCCTGCTTGATGGCCTCCAGGTTGCCCTTCACCTCCAGGCCGCCCTCGGTGGTCAGCTCCTGGCGCCGCTCGGGCACCAGGGTGCACAGGTCCGGCCCCACGGTGCTGGCGATGCCCAGCATCTCCTCGGTGGCGGCCATCTCCATGTTGAGTTTGCCCTTGACCACCTGCCTGAGCACCTTGAGGTCGCGGTCCTGGATGTGACGGCGGTCCTCGCGCAGGTGCACTATGATGCCGTCGGCCCCAGCCTTTTCGCAAAACACCGCCGCCCAGACCGGGTCGGGCTCGTCGATGCCCCTGGCCTGGCGCAGGGTGGCCACGTGGTCCACGTTCACGGATAGGCGGGCCATGCTCCGCTCCTTGCTTGCGATTGAACCTTAATGAATACCAGAGGCCGTCATCCGCAGTGAGGAACGCCCCAAGCCTGATGACGTCTCTTTATGTGGGGGCGGGGTTTACCCCCGCCCTCTGCCGGCCAAACCAAGACGGGCGGGGGTGAACCCCGCCCCTATATTCATATTACTAATCAGAATACCGCAAGACTATGGGGCCTTTCAACCGGCGCTTTGCTCAAGCAGGCGCTCGGTCAACTCCTCCATGGCCCGGGCTTGATCTTCGTCCTGCAGGTGGTCATGCCCCAGGAGGTGCAATATGCCGTGGATGACCAGACGCATGAAATGCTCGTCTGGCTCCAGGCCATTGTCGGCCGCCTCGCGCCAGGCCGTGTCCACGCTCACCACCACGTCGCCCAACAAGCCGGGGTTCATTTCCGCGAACTGCCCCTCGGCCATGGGGAAGGCCAGGACGTTGGTGGGGCCGGGGCGGCCCAGGTAGTCCTGGTTCAGGACCGTGATGCCCGGGTCATCGGTGAGGACCAGGGACAGCTCGGACCCTTCAGCGCAGGCCAAGCCTTCTAAGACCCTCCGTATCCGCTGTTCGAGGGCCTTGAGGTTTAGGGGCTGGCTTGCCTGCCGGTTGCTTATCAGTATCTCCATGGCGTTTCCTGGACTTGTCCTCGGCCTGGGGGTACTCCACCCGCTGGTGGAAGATGCCGCAGAGGATGGTGTTGAGTATCTTGGCGATCTTGTGCAGGTCCTTTAGCGTCAGCTCGCAGTCGTCAAGTTGCCCCTCGGCGAAGATCTTGTTGATCTGCTGCTGCACCAGCCCCTGCAAACGGGCCGGGGTGGGGTTTTCCAGGGAGCGGCTGGCCGCCTCCACGGTGTCGGCCAGCATCACCAGGCCGGCCTCGCGGGTCTGGGGCCGGGGGCCGGGATAGCGGAAGGCCTCGGGGTCGGGGTCGGGCTGGCCCAGGGCGCGGCGGGCTTCGCAGGCCTTGCTGTAGAAGAAGGGGATGAGCCGGGTGCCGTGGTGCTGGGCTATGATGTCGATGATGGGCCGGCCCAGGCGGTGGCGGCTGGCCACCTCCACGCCTTCCTTGACGTGGCTGATGAGGATCAGGGCGCTCATGGAGGGAGCCAGCTTTTCGTGGCGGTTGGGGCCGCTGACCTGGTTCTCCACGAAGTAGGGGCTTTTTTTGCTCTTGCCCAGGTCGTGGTACAGGGCCGCCACCTTGGCCAGCAGGTGATCGGCGCCGATCTCCTTGGCCGCGGCCTCCACCAGGCTGCCCACCACCAGGCTGTGGTGGTAGGTGCCCGGGGCCTGGAGCATGAGCTCTTGCAGGGCCGGGTGGTCCAGGCTGGCCAGCTCCATGAGGCGAATGTGGGTGGTGTAGCCCAGGGCCATCTCCACCAGGGGCGCCAGGCCGGCGGCCATTACCCCCCCCAAAAGCCCGCCCAGCCCCACGGCCAGCACCGCGATAATAAAGTCCGTGGAGATGAGCCAGCCCTGCCACATGGCCAGACCCACCACCACCAGGAGCCCAGGCAAGGAGCCGCGCAGGCCGGCCTTGATAAGGCCGAAGAGGGTGTGCCCCTGGCCGGCGTAGTGGGCCGCGGCCACGCCGCTGACCACGAAAAAGACCATCAGCCCGGCGGGCTCCGGCCAGGCCAGGGCGCCCAGGAGGCCGCCGGCCAGGGCCAGGAGCATGCCCACCTGGGGACCCAGCAGCAGGCAGCCCAGGATGGGTCCGGCGCTGAGCGGCACGGCGAAGGCCAGGGCGTGCACGCTGGAGCCGCTGAAGTCGCCCAACAGGGCGCCGGCGAACATCTCCCAGCCCCGGCTGAGCCAGACGGCCATGATTACCAGGGCCAGGCTGAGGATGAGGTTCTTGGCCCCGCCGCGACCCGCCACTCTGGCCAAGCCCTGGTACCAGGCGATGAACAGCACCCGCAGCAGGGCCGCCGCCAGCACCGTGGCCCCCAGCACGCCGGGCAGAGAAGCCAGCCGCCAGGGATGGGAGATGAGGGCCATGGCCAAGAGCAGCCCCAGCCCGGCCGACACCAGCCACTCAGCCCCCCGCCGGCCGCCGGCCAGGGTCTTGAGCTGGCCATAGGCCTCCACCAGGCGCCCCAGCAGGTCCCGGTAGCGCTGCCCGCCCCCGCCGGCCGGGGGCGGCACGGCCTTGAGCCTGGCGGACTCCTGCTCTGACATTTCAGGCTCCTTCCCGCTCATAGGCCTTGATGATCTCCCGCACCAGGCGGTGGCGCACCACGTCACGCTCGCCGAACTCGACAAAGGCGATGCCGGCGATGCCCTGCAAGAGCTTCTTGGCCTCCACCAGCCCCGAGCGGGTGCCGCCGGGCAGGTCCACCTGGGTGATGTCGCCGGTAATCACCGCCCGCGAGTCGAAGCCCAGGCGGGTGAGGAACATCTTCATCTGCTCGCTGGTGGCGTTCTGGGCCTCGTCCAGGATGACGAAGGATGAGTTGAGGGTGCGGCCGCGCATGAAGGCCAGGGGCGCCACCTCGATGACGCCCTTGCCCATGAGACGGCCGGCCTTGTCAAAGTCCATCATGTCGTGCAGGGCGTCGTAGAGGGGGCGCAGGTAGGGATTGACCTTCTCGGCCAGGTCGCCGGGCAGGTAGCCCAGTTTCTCGCCGGCCTCCACCGCCGGCCGCGCCAGCACGATGCGGTCCACCATGCCCTTGACCAGGCTGTCCACGGCCATGGCCATGGCCAGATAGGTCTTGCCGGTGCCGGCCGGGCCGATGCCGAAAACGATGTCGTGGCGGCGGATGGCCTCCAGGTAGGCCTTTTGGGTCAGGGTCTTGGGGCTGATGATGCGTTTCTTGCCGGTGATGTAGACCTGATCCAGAAAGATGTCCTTGAGCACCGCCGCGGGGTCGGCCGAGAGGATGCGCACCGCGAAGTCCACGTCCATGTCGTAGACCGGATAGCCCTGGCGGATAAGGTCGTAGAGCTGGGTCAGCACCAGGCGGGCCAGGCCGGTCTGCTCGGCGCTGCCCTCCAGCCATACCTGCCCGCCCCGGGAGTGGGCGGCCACGCCCACGGCCTCGGCCAGGAGCTTGAGGTGGGCGTCGCGGGTGCCCAGCAGGGCGCGGGCCGCCTCGGGGTCGTCAAAGGTCAACCGCTCCTGGGACTGCTGGGTCATGCCCTATTCCCCCAACCCCGGGAGCACCAACCGCCTGCGACAGGGGCGGCGCGCCGGGTCCACGATAGGTTGCCAGGCGCCCAAAGCCAGGCTGGAGGCCTGGCGCGGGTCCTCCAGGACCCAGGGCTGGCGCTCGATGGTGGCGGCGTTGGCGGTGGAGGCGGGGACTTGCGCCGTGGGTAGTCCCCGGCGCACCCCGCTCTGGCTGACCGTGGTCAGCGCCTGGGGGGTGACGTCGTGGATGTCCATCCTGGAGCTTTCCGCAAGCTCCAGAGGCTGGGCGTGGCAGGCCATGGGCGACATATGCGCTAACTAATACCACAGCGCCCGGTGCCAAAACAAGGGGGGGGCGGCAAGATAGGCCCCCAGGGCCCTGGACGATAATCAGTTGTTCTCAATGAACAAATAACCTTTGACCGCCTGGGGCTCCCTTGACAGGCCAGGCCAAGGCGTGTTAAGGCTTAAGGCACATGGAATCCGGACCAAATATATTGGACGTGGCGCTGTTGGCTCTGTTGGGCTTTTTCGCCGTCAGGGGCCTGGTGCGCGGCTTCGTCCGGGAGATCATGGGCCTGGTGGGGGCGGTGGCGGCCCTTTTCTTGGGGGTGGCCGCCTATCAACCCCTGGCCGCCTTCCTGCGCCGGGTCAGCGCCATCCCCGCCGGCTGGTGGGACGGCGTGGCCTTCGCCACGGTGCTGGTGCTGGTCTTCGGGGTATTTGTCTACCTGGCCGCCGGCCTGGCCCGCCTGATTCACGCCGGCCCCTTCTCGGGGCTGGACCGCCTGCTGGGGGCGGCGGTGGGCGCGGCCAAGGGGGTGCTCATCTCCTATCTGCTGCTGAACATACTTTTGATGGTCCTGCCCCTGGGCCTGCTGTCCCACCCTGGCGGGGAATCCGGCAACCTGGTGAGCCGCTCCCTGG
>JAKAGJ010000153.1 GCA_021815655.1 Deltaproteobacteria bacterium
CCGTCTGCAGGGTGTGGTTCTGGTTGTCCACCGGCCGCGACCGCACCTTGCCGTCCCAGGTCAGCAGGTGGTCGGGGCCGGAGAGCACCCCGGTTTCAAGGCCGATCAGGGCGTTGGCGATCTTGAAGGTGGAGCAGGGCGAGAGGCGCATGGCGGCGCGCGCGGGCTTGTAACGCTCCACCTGGCCGCTGGGCAGTTCCATGACGACCATGGTGCCCTGATAGCCTTCGAAGAGACTGCTCAGGTCGTCCTTGTTGCGGTCCTGAAAATAGGTGTACACGGCCAGGAGCACGAAAAAGCCCAGCAGCAAAAATTGCTGGTTGTTCTTCAGCAGGGACTTCTTGGGGGCCACGGCGCTTATCCGCGCTAGGGGTTGAGGCGCTGCCGGCGCCGCCGGAAGCGCCGGGGCAAAATTACGCTACCCGGGACCGTCGGCCCCGGGTAGCGATGGCATGTCTGGATCAGGGCTACCGATCCGGCCGGCGGCTTACCACTTGAACTGAGTGGAGGTCCGCCAGGTGGTGGCCGCGAAGCGGTAGTCGTCGATGTGGTGGTGGCTGAACTCCAGCCCGGTCTTCTCGAAGAAGCGCTCCCAGCCGATGCGCTCGGCCCACTCGCCCAAACGCTCGTAGCGGTTGGCGCCGGCCACGTAGGCTTCCACGATCTGCTTGATCAGCTTGACCGTGGTGGGCCAACGGGGGGGCTCGTTGGGGATGAAGGGCACGGCCAGCTTGGAGAACTTGGGCATGGACTTGGAGTTGCTCACCTTGCCGCCCACCCACAGGGCGATGCCGTCGCCGTCGGCGTCGGCCAGCGGCATGGCGGGGCACATGGTGTAGCAGTTGCCGCAGAACATGCAGCGGTCGGCGTTCACCGCCACGCTCTTGTTGTCATCCACCTTGGCCGGCTTGATGGCGGCGGTGGGGCAAGCGGCGATGGTGGTGGGGATCTCGCACATCTTGTCGACGTGGGTGTGCTCGATCACCGGAGGCTTGCGGTGCACGCCCAGGATGGCGATGTCGGAGCAGTGCACGGCGCCGCACATGTTGAGGCAGCAGGCCAGCGAGATGCGAACCTGGGCCGGCATCTTGTGGGAGCCGAAGTACTCGAACAGCTCGTCCATGACCGCCTTCACGACGCCGGAGGCGTCGATGGCCGGGGTGTGGCAGTGCACCCACCCCTGGGTGTGGACGATGTTGGTGATGCAAGCGCCGGTGCCGCCGACGGGCAGGGAGCCGTGGGCCGCCAGGGCCTTCTTCAGGGGCTCCAGCTTGGCCTGGTCCACCACCAGGAACTCCACGTTGTTACGCGTGGTGAACCGGAAGTGGCCGTCGCAGAACTGGTCGGCGATCTTGCAGATTTCCTCGACCATCATGGTGGTCATGAGGCGCGTGGCGCCGCAACGCACGCTCCAGATCTTGGCGCCGGACTCGGACACGTGCAGGAGCACACCGGGCTCCAGGATGTCGTGATAGAGCCACTTGCCGGCGTTCTCTTTGATGACCTGGGGCCAGAACATATCGTATTTCGGCGGTCCAATATCAGTGAGTCGCTCTGCCATGGATTGAATCCTCCTTTTCCCTGACTAGCGAGCGTGACGCTTGCGGTAGTCTTCGATCTTGCGGTCAAAGCCGCCGGGCACCTCGTCCTCCTTGTAGAAGACGTAGGGGTTGGAGCGGGGCTCCTTGACCATGCGGGGATCGGGCTCCAGGTCCACGGCTGCGATGAAGGTGCCCAGGCCCAGCCGCTGGATCGTCTCACCGATGCGCTCGCGGTTCTTGCCGTTCTCGTCCCACCACTCCCACATCTTCTCGACGAATTCCTTGAACTCCTCGTAGGGGGGCTCCATCTTGATGAAGGGGATGATGACCGAGCCCATCTGGGCGCCGTCGAGGATGGGGGCCTTGGCGCCCACCAGAATGCTGGCGCCGGTGTCGACGCCCGGACGCAGCGCGCGCGGCATCATGTTGATGCAGTGCATGCAGCGGGTGCATTCCTTGTTGTTGATGGACAGGGTCTTGCCGTCCCAGGCCATGCACTGGGTGGGGCACAGGTCCACCACGTCCTTCTGGATGTCCAGCTTGCAGTCCTGGCCGTGGGCGCCGCCGTTGGCCGCGTACTCGCCGGCGGCATAGGCCTTGACGGCGGCCGCGTCGATGCGGATGTCGTCACGCCAGGTGCCGATGATGGCGCAGTCGGAGCGGGCCAGGGAGGCCACGCAGCAGTTGGGGCAGCCGTCCACCTTGAACTTGAACTTGTAGGGCCAGGCCGGACGGTGCAGCTCATCCTGGTAGGACTGGGTCAGGTCGTAGCAGATGTCCTCGGAGTGGATGCAGGCGAACTCGCAACGGCTCTTGCCCAGGCAGGAAGAGGGGGTGCGCAGGGCCGAACCCGAGCCGCCCAGGTCCCAACCATTGGCGGTCAGCTCGGCGAAGATGGGCTCCAACTCGTCGGTGAAGGCGCCCAACAGAACCATGTCGCCGGTGGAGCCGTGCAGGTTGAGCATGCCCGAGCCGCGACGGTTCCAGATGTCCATGATCTTGCGAATGGCCTCGGTCGAGTAGTACTTGGCCGCCGGCTGGTTGACGCGCACGGTGTGGAAATGCTCGACGCCGGGGAAGAGCTCGGGCACGTCGGAGTAACGGCCGATGACGCCGCCGCCGTAACCCAGCACGCCCACGATGCCGCCATGCTTCCAGTGGCCCTCCTTGTCTTTGTAGGAGAGCTCGAGCTGGCCCAAAAGGTCGGCGCAAGCATCTTTACCGGTCTCAGCCATACGCTTGATGTCGGTAACGAAGCTAGGCCAAGGTCCCTTTTCCAGCTCGTCCAGCATCGGAGTTTGATGCTTTTTCGCCATGGAATAGTACCTCCGCTAAGTGTTGCTATGGGACAAACGTTTCTATGGTGACGGCTGAACCTTGGGCCGCGCTGAAAATCGACGTCACCGCCCAAGACCCGGACACTTACCCCTCTTAAGCGTCTCGCCGCCCTCGGCGCCGATGGTCCCCGCGCCTTGAACGGTGCCCGCCCCTAGAGGCTAAAATGCCGTGATTCCTATAGGGAACAGACAAACCCCCTTGTTCACAATGTTCGTGATTATAGGAACCACCTCATGCCCTGTCAACAAAAAACGACGCCTCCTATTGCCCTAATCCCTTTGAATGGTTAACATCCAACCGCTGGACCTCAGAGGGATTGCACAATGATCAACGAAAAAGACGCGTCCATTCCCCACAGCTACGATAGGCTATTAAAGCGCATCGCGGCCCAGGGAGTGGCCCCCTGGATCGAGGGCAAGGTCAAGGGTCCGGACCGTGACGGTCTGATCTTCTTGTGCAAATTTGGCTTTTTTACCGGGATATTGACCAAGGCAGAGATCGGGGAGTTCCTGCGCGCCGACCGCCGGGAGCTCAAATCCCTGGTGCGCGGCTGGTACGACGACCACCGGGCCAAGGGCTGCGGCACCTGCTGAGCCGGCCGTGGTGAGGTAGGCGCCCAGGGACCTGGCGGGGCCACACCCCGCCAGGCCCGGAAAACATCAGCGCGCGAAGCGCTCCATGGTCTGCATCAAGGTCTGGGCCGCCGCCGGCGGCGTGGCCTTGCCTCCCTGGAGCACCTCGCGCACCTTGAGGGTCTGGCCATAGAACCTGCCGGTGGTCTTGGCGTCGAACTCGATGCCGCCGCCCTCCAGGGACAGGCCGGCGAACAGGCCCTTGGTGCGCGAGTAGGAATAGGCGTCGGCGTAACCGCTGGCGCCGGAGATGCTGGCCTCGCCGCGCCGTCCCACCGGACCCACGGCCACGCCCACGTCGGCGCCGAAGCGAATCTTGTTGTTGAGCAGGCCGTCCAGGCCGCGCTGCTTCATGATTACCAGCACCACGTCGGCGGCCTGGGCGCCCAGTTGCAACCCGAAGCTCACCCCGCCCATGGTGAAGAAGGCCGGCGGGCCCCAGGTCCCGTCGCCGCGGCGAGCCATGACCACGCCCGTGCCGTACTGTCCGCCCACCAGGAAACCGGCCTTCACCATGTCAGGGAAGATGGCCACCGCCTTGGCCTTTTCCAGCAAATCCTGGGGTATGGAGGAGTCTTCCGAGGACATGACCTCTTCCACCACCACCTGGGCCGCCTTGACCTTGGTGGTGGCCTCGGCCTTGCTGTCGGCCTGGGCCGGGGTCAATGCCGCCAGGACCCACACCCCGGCCAGGGCGCCTATGAGCCATAAACGTCTACGCATCTCTTCCCTCCAGTGTTTCCGGTGATGGCGAGGGCTGGGCGGCCCGCAGGCGCGCCATCTCCTGCTCCACCTGAGAGGCCAAGGTCGCCTGCCCCAGTTCCGTGAAGGCCCGCTGAGCCTGCTCCAGGTTCTTGAGCGCCACGCCGGTGCGGCCGGTCTGAGCCTGCATGCTGCCCGCGCCCACCAGGGCCAAGGCCACCCGTTGCAGATCGCCCAGTTCCTGGGCCGCTTGTCCCATGGCCAGGTAGACCTCCAAGGCATCTTCGTAGCGGCCCATCTGGCGATAAAGCGGGGCCAGGTACTGGCGCAAGAGCACCGCGGCCACCTGGTCGCCGTGGCCGGCGGTCAGGGCCAGGGCCTGCTCCAGGGCCGGGGCCGCCTGATCCGGGCTGCCCCCGACGGCCAGGGCCTGGGCCAGGCCCTCCAGGGCGCTCACCTGTCCGGCGATGTCCTGCTGGCTCTGGTACACCTCCAGGGCCTGGCGGTACTTGGCCGCCGCCTGGACGGGTTGCCCCAGTAATAGCTCCATCTGCCCCTGGCGCAGGCTGACATGGGCGCGGCCCAGGTCGTTGTCCAACCGGCGACAGTAGTAATAGGCCTCCTCCAGGGGTTCGGCGGCCATCTCGGCCTTGCCCCGCTCCAGATAGGCCATCGCCACCTTGAGCAGGGCGTTGGCCACGCCCTCGTCGCTGTCCAGTTCGCGCATGTTTTCCAACTGGTCCAAGGCCTCGTTGAGATCGATCTTCAAATGCATGCCTCCACGGACCCCGCCCGCCGTCGCGGGCCGGGCCGTCCCCCGGTCTAGGCCGGGCTTACGTCCACCAGCACCCGCCGCCGGCGAGGGCCGTCGAACTCCATGAAAAATATGCCCTGCCAGGTGCCCAGGGCCAAACGGCCGCCGCTCACCGGCACCTGCACGCTGGAGCCCACCAATATGGATTTGACATGGGCCGCGGAATTGCCCTCGGCATGGCGATAGCCGCCCTGCCAGGGCACCAGGCGCTCCAGGGTCATCAGCACGTCGGCCATGACGTCCGGGTCGGCGGCCTCGTTGATGGCCACCCCGGCCGTGGTGTGGGGCACGTACACCCGGCACCAGCCCTGGCCCTCCCCGGCGGCGGCCACCACCTGGGCCACCTGGCCGGTGATGTTAAGGGCCTGGCCGCGGCCGTGGGTGTTTATCTCCAAGCTCTGCATGACCTACTCCGGACAAGGCGCACAAGAGATTGACAGGCCGGGGCCAGGGCTCCAGACTTGGTAAAATGATAGCAGACAATAGGAGCCGAAATGAAGCTAGCCGATGATCTTTTCGTTTACCCCTGGACCCAGCCCTCGGCCAACAACTGCAACACCTATCTGGCCGGCGGGGCGGTACCGGTCCTGATCGACCCCGGCCACACCCGCCTGTTCGCCCACGTGCAGCGGGGCCTGGGCCAGGACGGCATCCAGCAGATGCCCCGGCTGGTGGTGCTCACCCATTGCCATCCCGACCACCTGGAGGCGGCCCCGTCCCTGCAGAAGGCCGGCCTGCGCCTGGCCATGCACGCCCGCGAGGTGACCTTCCTGGATGAGGAGGGGCGCCAGATGGCCGCCTCCCTGGGGCTGAACCTGCCCGAGATGCAAATGGACATCCTGCTGGAAGAGGGCGAGCTGAAAGTCGGCGAGGAGGTTTTCCAGGTGCTGCATACCCCCGGCCACTCGCCGGGGCACCTGTGTCTGTACTGGCCCCGCCACAAGGCGCTTTTCGCCGGCGATTTGATCTTCGCCCAGGGCGTGGGCCGCGTGGACTTTCCCGGCGGCGACGGCGCGGCGCTCAAGCAATCCATCCAGCGCATGGCCGGGCTGGACCTGCAATGGCTCCTGCCCGGCCACGGCCCCATGCTAAAAGGGGCCGAAAACATCAAGCGCAACTTCGAGCTGATCGAGAAAACCTACTTTTCGTCGTTATAA
>JAKAGJ010000154.1 GCA_021815655.1 Deltaproteobacteria bacterium
GCGCCACCAGCTTGCCCTCCAGGCTAGCCATGATGCCCGCCAGGGAGGCTCCCTGTCCCCGGGCCTCCAATTGGCCTTCCAGGCTGCCGGTGAGCACCTCCTCGGCTCCGGCCCGGCGCAGGACCTGGCCTATCTGGCAGCCGCGCAGGCTAAGGTCGGCCCGGGCCAAGGCCTGACCCTCCTGGGGGGCCAGGGTAAGACGCAGACTGGCCGGGCCGCCGGCCAGGCGGGCCTCCAGGGGGTTGAGGCTCAAGGTGCCCTGATTCAGCTCCAGGCGCAGGTTCACCTGCTCCAGGTCCAGGCGCGGCATCTTCAGGGTCTGGGCCTTGATCCGCAGGTCCAGGTCCGCTTGGTTCAGGCCGGCCAAGTCCAGCGGAGCGTTGGAAAAGACCCGCCCCGGCCGGCGCTCCCCATTTCGGGAGCCGGCGGAGGCGGGAGTTTCGCCGGCCTCACCCAAACCCCACCAGGGGGACAGGTCCAGGTTCTGGGCCTCGAGGTCGGCATCAATGCGGAGGCGCTTTTCCGGCCAGGCCATCTCGGCCTGGCCTTGCAGGCGGCCCGCCGGCCCCTCCAGCACCAGGTCCTCCAAGCGCAGGGTTTGGGGACGAGGATCGCTGAGGCGGCCGCTGAGCCGCCAGGGGCCGGGCCAGGGCGGCAGCCCCAACTGGGCCGGCCGGGGCACCTGGAAGCGCACCTGCAAGTCCAGGCCTTGGCCGGCCAGCAGGTTTTGGACCTGCCCCTCCACTTTGGCCTCCAGGCCGGCATAATTCAGGGTGGCCTGGAGCGGCCAGGGACGGCCGGCCTGGCCAGGGAGCTGGACCTGTCCCTGGAGGCTGAAGGGTTCCTTACCCATGCTGCCCTGGGCCGCCAGGGACACCGGCGCGTCCTGCCGCTCCTGGCGCATCTCCAGGGTTTGCAGGGTCAGCACCAGGGGCGGCTCACCCGGCCGGCGCCAGTCCAGGCGGGCCTGGCGCACCTGGACATGCTGAAAGTGAAACCAGGCCAGCCCACCCGCCTCCTGGGCCTGGTCACCTTCTGGCTTGCTGTTGGCGGGAGCGGCGGGAGCGGCCAGGTCCGGCAGCAAACCCGCCAGACCCCGGCCAGCGGGCGCGCCGGTCTCGATCAGCAGAGCCAAACCATCCAGGCCCAGGCGCCGCACCACCAATTGCCGGCGGCTGAGCAGGGGCCACAGTTCCACCTCTATCTCCACCCGCCGGGCGCTGGCCAGGGCGGGCTCGCCGCCCCGGGCCGGGTCGTTGAGGGCTACTTGCTCCAGTAGCAGGCTGGGATGAAGGGAAACCTTCAATTCCAGCGGCCCGGCCAGTACCAGTTCATAGCCCGTGGCCTGCCTTACGGCCTGAGACAGGCCCGACTTGAGCTGGCCGAAATCAAGGCTCTCGAGGATCAGGAAACCGGCCAGGGCTAGGCTGAGAGGCAGCGCCACCAGGCCGGCGATGAGCCAGGGAAGGATGGGGCGCCGGGACCGTTTGCCCGGGGGCGCCTGTGGCTTATTGGGGCTGGACATTAATGTAATGGTGCTTTCCCTGTGAAGGCTTTGGTTAATTACTACCAGGGGCGCTTCTCTCCATACTACTACGCATGGCGTTGGCGGCCAATGTTCCACGCTTTGTCAGAGCGGGCACGGGCTGACGGCCCGCGCAACCGGCCTTTACGGCTTGACGCCCTGGGAGGGTGTGAATTATGATGCCTTTGCTCCTGGGTCCGGCACAGTCCCCGGACCCAAGGACGCAAGCACCTGCCCCATCTGGACCTCGACTCTCCACCCCCAATATGACGGGTGGCGAGCGGGCAATCCTGCCCGCGAGTCTGGTCAACCAGTAGTACCTGGCACCTTTTTAGGTACCGAGGTGGGGCCGTGACTAACAGAAGCGACACTTCCCGCAAGAATTCCCGCCAATCTTCGGGGCAGGCCCTGGGCGGCCCCCAGGCGCCGGCCACGGCCTCGGCCTGGGGAGCACCCGCCGGCCGCGAGGCCTTCGAGACGCTGTTGCGGGGCGAGGCTCCCAAGGTCAAAGCCTTTCTCTCCCTGCGCACCAACTCGCCCAGCGATGCCCAGGACCTGTCCCAGGAGGTCTTCATCCGCGCCTGGGCCAGCCTGCGGCGGGGCACCCAAGTGGAATGCTTCGGCGCCTGGCTACAGGCCATAACCCGCAACGTGCTCAAGGACTATTATGCGCGGCGCGGCTCCGAGCCGCCTTCGGATAATTTGGAAGACCACCTGGACCTGCCGGACACCCTGCCCAGCCAGGAGAAGAACGTCACCCTGGCCAGCCTGTTCAACGGCCTGCTGGCCCGTATCGACCAGGCCCTGCAGGCCCCCTCCGGCGATCCGCGCCAGCGCAACGAGGCCCGCCTGCGCAAGCTGGCCTTCGTGTCCTATTACGTTGACCACTGCTCCCTGGCCGAGATCAAGGACGACTTGTCCCTGCACGCCTACGTCCTGGGCCTGGGGCCTCCCAGAGCCGCCATGGTCAACAACTGGCTGAGCCGGGGCGACATCCTCTGTCAGCTTATCCGTCACCTGGTGGACCAGCACCCCGAATGGGTGAGCGGGTCCATCAGGGCCGGCCTGGCCAAGCTGGAGATGTCCCCCCAGGAGCGCAAGCTGGCCCGACTGCGCTGGGTTTGCTGTTTGAAAATGGAAGATGTGGCCACCCGCGGCTCCATGGCCCTGCCCGAGGTGGCCCGCTGCCTGGAGGGCCTGCGCCGGCGTCTGGTGCCCGTCATCACCTCCCAGATCAAGGCGGCTTTGCACCAGCAGCGCAACGCGGCCTGAAGCCGCGGACAGCTTTTTGATATGCCATGAAAGATTTGCGGGGGGGCCGGGGGTCTAAGATCGCGGGGCGGGAATCTGGTTTAGGGTTGCATGACAAGATGGGGCGCGCCATGGATTTGATGGCCTTGTTGGAACAGGCACTGATGGTGACCGAGGCCTGGCAGGAACTTTCTCCGCGCCAGCGGTCGGGCCCCATGCGGGAATGCCCAACCCCGGCTGATCTGGAGGCCTACGCCCGCGGGGCCTTGGTCCCTGGCCGCGCGGAGGGGCTCCTGGACCATCTGGCGGCCTGCGGCCATTGCCGCCAGGAGATGCGCGTGCTCATCCGGCGCCTGGGCCTGGCCGGCCTGCCCGTGGATTTGACACAACTGCGCCGGGACTTGGAGCAGCAGCATCCTGACCCCTCGGCGGCCCTGGCCCGCCTGGCCCAGGCCATCAACGTTTTGCTGCGCGAGGAGCCGCCGGTCTGGCCGGATACCCTGCGGGTGGAACTGAACCCGCGCGGGGCCGACGGCCTGCCCAGTGGCCGTTGGGCCTGCTTCGGGCTGCGCCGGCCGCCCTACATCGATCAGGGCAAGCAACTGCGCCTGGACCTGGCCGGCCAGACCGAGGCCCCGCCAGGCTGTTGGTTGCGCTTGATCCTGCGCCAGGGGAGTCAAGGCTGGGATCTGGGCTCCGCGCCCCTGGGCCTTCAGGAGCGGGGCCTTTCGTGGGACTTGGCCGACCTGCCCATTCTCTCCGGCTATCTGGACTGGACCTGCCTGCATCTCTCGGCCGAACAGAGGGCGATAAGTGGGGATTGCGTCCAATTGGGCGACAGCCTGGCGGTGGAGACTCCAGGGCAGGCCATCTCCCTCAGCGCTACCCACCTGTTCGACCTGCGTCCGGTGCGTTCGCGGGACTCGCAAGAGTGACCCTGTCGGCTGACACGCGGCATCGGCACCGCTAGCGGACGGCGGGGACGTGGCTTGGGTGGATGACCTGGCTGGGGCCGGGCGCGCCGGTCGCCATCAGGCCTTGGTGCCCCGGCGGTCTTGTCCGGCCTGTGGGATCGAAAATGAGATCGCGGCCCAGCGCCGCGCCAACCCCGCCGGCTGCGGACGCGAGCCCCCCAGGCCGTCGCGGCTTCCGCGGACATGGGCACGGCCCTGACCTGAGCCGGGGCGGCGCCAGCCAGAAAGGACGGTCGTAACTTGCAAGGCCTGGGGATCTACATCGGCCGAGGCTTTCACTGCGTGGCCGCAGAGCAATCCGGGGGCAGGGGGCACCTGCTGACCAACGCCCTTAACGAGGAGATGGTGCCCAACGCAGTGTCCAGGCCGGCCAAGGTCTGGGTGCTGGGCAGCGAGGGGGCGGCCCTGCGCCGGCGTCAGCCTCAGTTGGTGGAGTCCGACCCCCTGGGGTGTCTGCGGGCGGGCCGGCCCATCGAGTTGGCGGGCGCGCGCCTGGAGGCCGCCGACTATCTGGCATTGATCCTGCGCCAGGCCCTGCAAACCGCCCGGCAGCGCCTGGCGACTACGCCCCCGGCCCTGGCCCTGGCCGTGTCCCCCGAGGTATGGCCGGCGTTGGAAGCGGCGTGTATCCCGGCGGCGGCCCAGAGCCAGGTCGCCTTGGCCGGGGCCTGGCCGGCCAGCCTGGCCGAGGCCGCGGCCCGCTGGCAGCCGGGAGCCCAGGCCGAGCCTAGCTATTACCTGCATCTGCACGCCGGTGGCGAGGCCCTTTACGCCGACCTGATGGCCGCCCGGGGCGACGAGCTGGTCAGCCTGGCTTCGACCAGTCTGGCCGAGGCCGGGGGGCTGGCCATGCGGCAGGCGCTGGTGCAATGGGCCTTGCAGCGGGTGCGCCAGGATTTCGGGCTGGAGGGGCAGAGCCAGCCGCGCTTCCTGGCGGCGTTGCATAACTCGGCCGAGGTGGCCTTGGGCGACCTGGAGCGCTTCGGCAGCGGCTGCCTGGTGGTCATGGGTGGCCTACAGGGGCGGGAGGGCGACATCCTGGACCTGGAGCTGGACCTGGACCTGAATGAATACCGTCATCTGGCCAGGCCCGGACTGGAGGTGGCGCGGGAGGAGTTGGGGCGTCTGTTGGCCGGAGCGGGCCTGGGCTGGCCGGACCTGGCCCGCGTGGGAATGTGCCTGCGAGGGCTGGAGGAACCCCTGCTAGGTGAACTACTGCAGGAACGCCTGGTCTCGCCTGCGCGCTTGGCCTCGGCCGGGCCCTTGGGCGAAAGCAGCGCCTTGGCGGCGGCCCGCCTGGTAGTGGGCAACCCCTGGCGTATCGGCCAGCCGCCAGCCTCCCGGCCCAGTCCGACACCGATAACCCAGCCGCTGGCCTCGGAGGCACCGGCGCCCAACCCGTCGGCGCCCGAGTCACAGGTCTCCTCCTCAGTGTCCTTCAGCCAGGCGGGCCTGCCTCCCGAGGACCATGCTCAGAGCATCCTGAACCCTTCGGCAACGGAAAGCATCTACGACTCCACGGACGGAGAAGGCCAAACCCTGGGGCTGATGGAAGAAGGCACCGGGCTGCTGTTGGCTGGGGACTCGGACAGCAACGGCCTGGAGATGGCCCCTCCCGCAACGGTGCTTTGGGGATCACGGCTGGCGGGCGGTACCGATGCCCAGGAGCCACCGGAGGCATTTGGCGGCTCGGGGGTGGACCAACCCGAAGACCCGACCCTGCCGTCGGCTTTGGCTGAGGAACCGCCGCCGGCCTGGCGTTCGCCGGATATGCCTGAGCCGAGACCAGCGTCAGTTCTGACCCTGGAGACCGGCCCCCAGGCGGAGCCGCCGGCCCTGGAGAGTACTTCGTCCTGGCGGCCGGCGGCCTCGGCGGGGGCCAAGGCCTCACCCAGCGATCACCCCGAGATCGTGGCTCAGCGCTACCAGGTACTGGAGGCACTGGCCAGCGAGTCCTATGCCACACCTTACCGGGCCAGGGACTTGCAAAACGGGGGCACGGTGCTGCTGAAGCTTTTCGCCACCCACAAGGAGCCGGCCAAGCAGGCCTTCGCGCGGGCACTGACCGTGCGTCATATTCGCCACTCCAACCTGGACGCCATCACAGACCTCGGCCCTCATGGCCGGGGAATGTTTCTCACCATTGCCGACGAGGGAAGGTTGACGGTGCGCGAGGTGCTACGCCGGCGCCGCCCCGGCAGCCCGCTGCCCTTGGACCTGGCCCTGGGCATCATGCAGGGTCTGGGCGAGGCCCTGCGCGCCATCCATCTGATCCAGCTCAGCCACCGAAACGTCAAGCCGGAGAAGGTGCGCGTGCGCGAGCATGGTCCGGGATTGTGGCTGGGTAGTTTCGAGCTGTGCCAGTTCACGCCGCCAGGCTTGCGGGTGCGGGCCGCCGCTGGTACCCCCAACTACATGGCCCCCGAGG
>JAKAGJ010000155.1 GCA_021815655.1 Deltaproteobacteria bacterium
CAGGGATTGGGGCGACCCGCTTTCCAAGGCCTTCAAGGCCGCGGCCAGCAGGCCCGATTCACGCCAGGAAGCCAGGGCGCGGAAGTTCTGGGCCAGGGTCTGGGCCGGGCTGCCGCCGGTGATGCCGCCCAGGCTCTGGTTGGCCAGCACGCACTGGCCGTCGTGGCGGTAGACGGCGATGCCCACGGTGGAATGGTCGATGATGCTCTGGCTTAGTTCCAACAGCTCAGAGACCTGCTTCTCGGCCCGGTGGCGTTGGCTGACGTCGCGGAAACTCCAGACCCGGCCCACCACCTGGTCGCCCAGGCGATGGGGCTGGGAATGACGCTCCACCAGCCGGCCGTCCAGGAACTCCAAGAGTTCTGAACTGGTCTCCTGGGGATGGTCATAGAGCCAGCGCACCTTGGACATGAATCCCTGGGGGTCCTTGAGCTGGGACAGGGCATACTGCCGCGCCTGCTCGCCGTCGCCCCCACGCAGGATCTCCTCGGGGAAGTTCCAAATCTCCAGGAACTTGCGGTTCCAGCGCCTGGTTTGCCCCTGGGCGTCGGTGATCAGTATGCCGTCGGCGGTGGCCTCCAGGGCCGCGGCCAGGAGGGACAGGGAGTGCCGCCGTTCATCCTCCGCCCGCTTCGTCTCGCTGACGTCCTGGGAGAATACGGCCACGCGCTCCACCCGCCCCTCTTGGTCGAACAGGGGATAAAACTGGTTTTCCAGCAGGTAGGGGCCGCGCTGGTCCACGAAGCTCAAGGGGCGGCCCGTTTTGACCAGGGTATCCACCATGCCTCGCCGTATCTGGTACAGCTCCGGTGAGAAGTGGCGGCTCAAGTCCTGGCCCAGCAACTGCTCGGGGGTGCCGCCGAAGCGGCGCGCGCCCTCCTGGTTGATGGCCAGCACCTTGAAGTCCAGGGTCATCAACAAGGCGGACTGGGTGGTGGCGTTGAGCAGCCCGCGCAGGTTCTCCTCGCTGGCGCGCAGGGACTGCTCAGCCCGCTGACAATGGGCGGCCTCGGCCCGCCTATCCTGGCTTGTCCCTTCCGGTCTGGCCAGGGCCAGGGCCACGGCCGCCTGTAGAGTGGCCTCGCTCAGCGGCGGGATCAGCAGGGCCTCGGCCCCAAGCGCCTGGGCCTGCTCCAGCAGATGGGGGCTGGTTTTCTGGCTGAGCAGGATCAGCCGTTGGCCAGGCAGGGAACGCAAGAGGCCGGCGATGGCCAGTCCCTCCTCCTGCCACGGCGGGGTCAGGCATATGATGGCCAAGCCAGGGCCCCGCCGCTGGGCGGTCCGCAAGGCCCGCAAGCTGGAGGTAATCACCTGGCCGGACTGGCAACCCATGGCCGCCAGGGCGCGGCTGGGCCAGTCGCCAGCGGCGGAGTCGGGGGCCACTACCATGGCTTGGGTGTGCTTCATCATGTCAGGCCCTCGCCAGGAAGGACCAGGCTGGCGGAGGGCCAGCCTGGTCCTCGTGTCTTCCTCATCCCCGCCCTTGATTCCTGCTGGTCACTGATTATAGCCACAGCCACCGACAGGTTGGCAAGCCAGAGCCCCCGGCCGGCCTCGTCTTCCTGCCCGGCAGGACAGCAAGTCTTGCCCGGCAGGACATCTGGGCCGCCGCCGCCAGCCCCGCCCTGGGCGCCGAGACGAGGCCGGGCGCCAAAGCTCCTCCATTTACGTGGCCTTAGATAACAGGCCCAACCCAATGGATTTTTGGCACGATCATTGAAGCTAGGCTTCTGGCAACAGTCTCCTGCCCCGACAACCCAGGTTATCTTGCAAAGGGGATTTCAGCATGGGAACCATTGCCATAGTAGCCATCGCCGTTTGCGGTTTGTTGTGGGTCGCTGCCATCGTCGAATTCTCGCGCACCCTCTCTGAACTGGCCCGTTGCCGCAACAGCGCCGGCCGCCTGCTGGATGCCATCGGTTCGGGGCGCTAGCTGTCCTTTCATTTGAGCCGCCTCCGCCAGGCCAAGATCAAGGCCGGTTTCCGGACCGGCCTTACAGCCAAAATTCCGGGTAGCGCCGGCGGGCCGGCAGGTTGTTGACCACCAGGGCGATGACCAGCATTATCAGCGCCCCCAGCCCCACCGGCACCAGGGCATAGAGATACCCCAGGGCGTGCACCTGCGGCCCGCCGATCACCGCGATCAGGGCCGTGGCCCCGCCGGGCGGATGCAGGGTCTTGGTGGCATGCATCACCACTATGGCAAAGGCCACGGCCAGGGGCGCGGCCAGCCAGGGCAGCCCGGGCAGCAGTTGCTGGGCGCTCACGCCCACCAGGGCCGAGAGCAGGTGCCCGCCCAGCAGGTTGCGCGGCTGGGCCAGGGGGCTCTTGATGGCCCCGTAGATAAGCACCGCCGAGGCGCCGAAGGAACCCACCATCAGGGTCAGGGCGGTTCCCTGGAAAAACCGGTAATGTAGGCCGGCCACGGCGGCGATGCCCAGGCAGGAACCCAGCCAGGACCAGGCCATCTCGCCTAGGCTTACCCGCGGGGGGCTCTGGGTGGTGCCCTTCATCTTGGCCAGGAAGCTCATGGCCGCCTCCCCGCCGCCTGGCGCACCAGGTCGGCGCGGCTGACGATACCCAGCAGGCGCCCCTGGGCGTCCACCACCGGCGCCCGGTTGACCCCCCGGTGGTTGAGCAGGGCCGCGATCTCGGTCAGGGTGGCCTCCGGCCCCACGCACAGCGCCGGCGCGTTCATGGCCTGCCCGGCCGACTCCCCCAGCATGGGCGCCACCAGGCAGGAACCGCTGTTCAGACAGCGGGCCACCACGCCCATGAAGGTGCCCGGCCCCTGGGGGTCCATGCGGGCCAGGAAGTCCTTTTCGGAGATCACCCCCAGCACCCGACCCTGGCCGTCCAGCACCGGCAGCCCCGATACCCCGGCCTGGGCCATGACCTGGGCCACCTGGGGCAAGGGCGTGTCCGCGGTCACGCTGACCACCGGCATGCTCATCAGGTCCTTGGCCCTGAGGCTGAAGCCCAGGCGCCGCATGGCCTGGGCATAGGCCAGGCGGAAAATCTCCCGCGCGTCCCCGGGGGTGATGTCCACATAGCCCGACAGGCCCTTCATGGCCTCCAGGACATCCTGGTCCGATACCTGGTATTCCAGGGGCATCTCCTCTGTCCCTTGGTCCTGATTCTGAGTCACGGCTTCCTCCCCTGAGTCTGCCCAGGTCTATTGTGGCATTTTAGTACTTAAATAAGTATATCCCCATCTCCAGAGCATGGCAAGCCCTTAAGACAGTCCAGTTCAGCCGGCCATGGGCATTTGCCCCTTGCCAGGGTGGCCTCGGGGGTATAAACCCTGGCCAGCGCCTCTGGTCAGTCTGTCACATTGCTACCAAAGCAAGCCACGGCGGGAGCAACATGCAAGGAGCCCAACAATTCGCGGAATTTTTGGCCCAGTGGCCCACCAGCCAGGCGGGGCTCAAGCAGGCCTATGGGCGGCTCAAGTCCTGGGCCGAGGCCCTGCCCGGGGCCCGGGCCAGCTTTTTGGCCCGGCCGGGGGTGAGCCACTCCCTGCGCTTTGACCTGGAGCCGCGCCCAGAGGGCCGCCAGCGGCCGGTCTTTTTCCTGGTGGACGCGGTGGATGACGGCGGCGAGCGCTTTCTGTCGGTGTGCTTCTACGAGGACGAGGTGAGCGACCCAGAGGACCTGGGCAACGCCATACCCCAGGGGCTCTTCCAGGAAACCGGCTATTGCTTCGACCTGGAGGACGACGACCCCCAGTTCATGGCCTATCTGCACCAGCGTCTGGCCGAGGCCCACGCCGCGGCCCGGGGCTAGGCCCGGGCCGGCGCCGCCGCAGGCGCCTCAGGAGCCAGGGCAGCGCCAGCACCAGGACCGGCAGCCACCACCAATCCCGGGGCTGGGCCCGCTGCCAGGCCACGGCCAGGCCGCGCACCCCGTCCGGGGGGTTGTTGCCGAACCACTCCTGCACCAGCTTGGCCGGGAACCGCCCCTTGATAATCATCTCGGCCCAGTACCAGGGAATCATGTCGGCGGGCGTCAGGCGGTAGGTGAGCCACAGCAGCAAGGCCAGGGACAACACCAGGGCCAGGAGCAGCAAGGCCAGCAGGCGCCAGGGCGAGGGCATGGTCTTGTCCTCCAGGGGCCGGGCCGGAGGCGTCAGCCTAGGCCAGGCTCTACTCCTCGACTTGGCGGCCAGCGGCCCAGGCCTTGAGCGCCGCCCACAGTTCCCCGCCCTTTTCGTCGGCCAGGCGCTGGGTCAAAAAGACCATCAGCAGCCCCTCCAGGCCGCGCAGGGCCGCGTCCACCAGGGAGATGCGCTCCAGCACCAGCCCCTCCAGCCCCTCGGGCGCCCCGCCCCCCGGGGCCGTGGGCGGCAGCTTCAGGGCCTTGAGCCCCAGTTCGGCGGCCTCCAGGGTGAGCCAATACTCCTCGCCGTCGATCATCAGCCCCAGGCGCAGGCTCTCCACCAGCTTGCCTCGCCTTAGGGCCTGCCGGGCCTCGGCCAGGGAGGTCTCGCGCCCCTTGACCGTGACCCGGGTGCCCTCCTGCCCCTGGACGGGACCAAGCACCAGGCGCTCGCCCAGGAGCACGTCCACCAGGCGGCCGTCGGCCAGCTGCACGCTGCCCATTTCCTCGCTGACATACCACAGCCAGGTGAGGAACTCCTGGCCCAGGAAGACCTTCTCGTTCATCAGCGCCAGGACGTCCATGGCTTAGGCCTCCGCCTCGTAAAGACTCAAGGGCCGGGCCGCCTCCAGGCGCGGGCTTAAAAGACCCGCGCCCAGCAGGTCGCCGGCCAGCAAATAGGGGATGCGGGGCCAGGGTTGCAGGTCAAAGGTGCGGCGGAAGATGTCCTCAAAGAGGTCGCGCACCGCGCGGCCCGCCGAGCCCAGCCAGACCTCGCCGCGCTGGGTGTCCCAGCAGACCTCGAAGACCTGGGTGGCGGGGGGGGTGCGCCGCAGGAGGTCCAGGCGCACCTTCTCCTTGAGCTCCTCGCGGTCGGCCCGCGACAGGCCCCGCCCCTCGCGAGCGGCCAGGGCCTTCTTGACCTCCAAGGTGTGGTACTTCTTGATGAGCCCGGCCGGCACCCGCCGGCGGTCCCAGCGCAGGCCCAGCACCACGTAGGGGTCCAGGGCGTAGGAGGCATAGGCGAAGCTTACGTCAAAGTAGTCGTGGGCCGAAACCCAGCCCACGGCCTGCTCCTCGGTGCTGTCCTCTATGTCCATGAACAGGTTGGCCCGGATGCGCCGGTCCACGAAGTCCCAGAAGTCCGGCGGCGTGTCGCCCTTGACCGCATAGCGGCTTAGGCTCAGCGAGCCCTTGATGAGTCCCATGGCATGCCCTTCCCTGCTTGATATCCGCGCCCGGAAGCCGTCGCCCTACGGGGCCTGGCCTTTGCCCGACGGCTGCCGCTGACCTTACTGCGCGTTGCCGTCGGGCGCAAGTGAGGCCCCGCTAAGACGCAGCTCCCCAAAAAGCAGGCTGGGGCAGCGGACCTTGGTGTAGGGGAAGGGGTCGTCGCCCACCCGCCGCAAGGCCGCCCACAACTCGGCGAAATTGCCGGACATGTTCATGCCTTCCACGGCGTGGGCCACCTGCCCTCCCTCCACCCACAGGCCTTGCAGGCCGTAGGAAAAATCGCCGGTGGTGGAGTTGAAATTGCCGCCCAGGAAGCTGGTCACGGCCAGACCCCGCTCCAGGCCCGCCAGCATCTGCTCAAAACCGCCGGGCTGGCTGGGGGTCAAGAGCACATTGCTGTTGGAGCCGGTGGTGGGTTTCTGGCCCAGCATGCGGGCGTAATAGGTGTCCAGGTAATAGTTCTGGAGTATCCCCTGTTCGATCAGGCCAAAGGGCTGGGCGGCCACGCCCTCGCCGTCATACCAGCGCGAGCCGAAGCCCTGGGGCAAGAGGGGCTGGTCGCTGACGCTGAGCAGGGGCGCGGCCACGGCCTGGCCCAGGCGCCCCTTGAGATAGCTGCGCTCCTGGTGCAGGGTGGCCCCGCCGAGGCAGCTTAGCAGATCGCCCAGGAGGCGGGCCGCCGCCTGGTTCTCCACCAGCACCGGGAAGGCCCCCGTCGGGCCGGGGCGGGCGCCCATCTGGCGCAGGGCGCGGGAGGCCGCCGTCTGGGCCACCTGACCTAGCTGTACCGCCCCGCCCAGGCCCGCCAGGGCGTG
>JAKAGJ010000156.1 GCA_021815655.1 Deltaproteobacteria bacterium
GGCCAGGGCCTTGAGAATCCTGGCCCGGGCCTCCAGCCTAGCTTGGGTGCGCGCGTCCATGGGGCCTCCGTGTTCTGTAGTATGCCTATTTGGCAATATAGCCAACCAGCCAAGCTTTGTCAAGGGCAGGTGGCGAAAATGGCCGCCTGCCTGGGCCGGGGCGCGGCAGGCCTGGCCACCAAGACCCGTCGCAGGGATGCCGCCGCTGCGGCCAGCCTGGGCGCACCCTGCCAATTTTCGGCAAAATTACGCACAGATGCCGGTGGGTAATCCGTCGGCGCCGCGGCCGGCTCAGACTCGCCGCCCAGTCCCCAAACAAGGCCAGGCCAGACAAGGCCACAATATACTTGACAATAGATCATGGCTGTGCCATGGTGGCCTCGCCTGCCCCAGCACCAAAGCGTGTGGGGATAGCCTAATTATCCGGGGTCAAGACAGCCCCTGCCCGCCGTTCCTGTGAATGGCGGGCAGGGGCTTTTTGCGTGGCTCTGGCCCCAGGCCTGGGGGCCGGGAGTGGAGAAATGGGGGGGATATGGATTTTTCCTTGGAGAAGCTGGCCCTGCCCAGGGGGGAATTCACCCAGGCGGTGCATGAGTCCCTGGCCATCATTCAACAACATTGCCCTCGCATCCAATCTGTCACCCAGATCGCCGAGCTGGTGGGCGTTAATTACCACACCCTGCGCTCGCGCTTCCGCCGTGAAACCCGCCTGACCATGGAAGAATGTCTCATCAGGAATCGCGTATGCCTGGCCTGTAGACTTATCCTGGAGAGCAGCAAGCAGATCAAGGAAATAGCCTGGGACGTGGGCTATCAAAACGAGAACCAGCTCACCAGGGCCACCAAGAAATATCTTGGGCTTACGCCGCAGATAATTCGTCGCCACGCCAAGTTGAGCAACATGGTCAGTCGAGGCCTCCACCAGGCCAAGCAGCTTTCCTGAGCAAAGCATAGCTGCTCAAAAATGACAATCAATGTGTGTTGTCAACTATGGATATCAGCCAAGTGTGTCAACTTTGCCGCTCAAAAAACATGGTCAAAAAGCCGGATTAATTATCATTGAATAGGCTGATGAATATGGCCTAATTATGATCCAAACGGAGCAATAATATGCAACGGCTTATCCAGATGCTGTCCGCCTTGGCTGCCCTGGCCCTTCCCTGGTGCCTCCTGGCCGGCCCCGCTCGGGCCGACAATCCCTGCCGCCAGTCCGTGGTGATCTACCTGGACGTCTCCGGTTCCATGTATGAGCAGGGGTACATGAGCACTCCCGCCTGGAGCAAGGGCCGCAAGGTCACGCTCATGGAAAACACGGTGCATTTCCTGGAGACGCAGCTGTTGGCCGCCGACAGCCTGGCGCTGCGGCCCGGCGACACCCTGACCCTGCGCGGGTTCTACAGCAAGGTGGACAACCTGGCCGGCCCCATCCGTGATTACAATCCCGGGCTGCACGCCGCCGCTATCGCCTCCGAGGCCAAGGACCGCCTGGATTTTAACCGCGATGGCCAGTACGACCTGGCCGACGCACTGCCGCAGGCCAACCCCAAAGGCCGGGAAAACGCCTTTTTGGCCCCAAGGCCGGAGGCCCGCCCCGACCGCCAGGGGGCGGGCCGCGACTATGTGCTGGAGACGGACTTCGTCAACGTCGTCGAGGATATGGTCAATAAATTCAGGGAGACGCCCCTGGGCTCCGGCGGCCCCCAGGGCTATGAAAAGCTGGTCTTCATCATTCTCACCGACGGCGGCCAGGAAAACCTGGCCACTCAGGAACTTTTCAAACAGAAGATCAGGGAGGCCGGCGAGCTGATGAAGGCCCGCCTGGACGAGGGAATGGTGCAGGTCCACTTTTTCGGGGTGGTGGCGACCAATCGTGGGGCCTACCTGAGGTTGCACCATCGCCAGGACGTCTCCTTCGATTTCAAGGAGCACCTCCATGCCACCCTGGGCCAAGTGGACATGGCCGCGGCCAGCCTGGACCAGATCAACGCCATCCTGGCTCAACGGGCCGAACGCATTGAGATCGAACAGGCGCCAGAGCCCCGCTACAAGTATCCCGAGCCGCCGGCGGCCGGCGAACCCCGCCCGGCCGCCTCGGCCAGCGGCACGATAGTGGCGCCCCTCAACCTGGTCAATCACTCCTGCCGTGGACTGACCCTGCAAGAAGTGCGCTGCGTCATTTACAGGTCCCCTGGCGCCGTGGGCAAGGCGGCAGGCCCACCGGCGGGCCGGACGCCGCTGGACAACTTCGTATATCCCGCCGGCCGCGCCTTGGGTGGACGCGCCAGCATCAATTATTTCGACAACCTGGAAGTGAGCTACCAAAGACATCTGGAACCGGGGCGCTATCAGTTGGATCTGGTGCCCGTCAGCAAGGAGCTGGGCCAAGGGGCCAGGAAGACGGTGGACTTGGAGGTGCCCCAGCCGCCCGCTCCCCCCGAGGAGCCTTTTGACTTGCCCGTTTACCTGCTGGGCTTGGCGGTGCTCGCCGGCCTGGCCGGCTTGGTCTGGCATTTCACCCGCAAGCCCGGAAGCTAGGTCCGGCTGCCTGGAAGGAGATTGGCATGCTTAAGTCCGCCGCTGGCATTCTGGCGGGATTCAAGGGGGCTGGCGCCGGGTTGGCCCTGGCGGCCCTGTGGAGCGTGGCCTGCTACTTGATTTACCTGTTCATCCTGAGGAAAAACCCCGCGAAAGACGCCAGGCACAAGCTGAACAAAAACCAGGGCATCGTGGAGGCCGAGGTTATCGCCCAATATCACCAGGAAAAAGACCGCTATCCCAAGCTGGCTTTGTTCATGGGGTTGGCGGGGCCCGTGGTGATACTCCTCTACACTTTCATGCGCTAGGAGGGTGGCCGTGCAACACGCGCAAGCGGAGATATTCCCCAAGCCCCGGTTGCTGCACCCGGCGCAAAAGACCCTGGTGGTGGGGCTGGGAGGCACCGGCAAGCGGGTGCTGGTGCAGCTCAAGCGGCGCCTGCTGGAGGCGGGCTATCAGGACAGCACGGCGCAGCCGGATTTGCAGCTCATCTGCCTGGACTTCGATCCCGCCGAGGAGTGCGCCACCATGCGCAGCGACGGCCAGGGCAAGGTCTGCCTGGCCGCCGACGAGGTCTGCTGGCTGGACGGCGGCCTGATCCACAACCGCCTGCGCAACCTGCGCCAGGAGCACAACCTGGACTTTTACCGCGACTGGTATCCCGACCAGGAGGGCGCGGTGATCCAGATGGGGGCCTACCGGGCCGGCGCGGCCCAGTGGCGCCCCCTGGGGCGCGTCGGCTACTACGAGTACGCCGAGCGCATCCAGGTGGTCTTAAGGCGCAGCCTGAACCGCCTGCTGGAGGTGAACCTCAAGCGCTCCGATCAAGACCAGGCCCGGGGCGTGGTGGTGTATATCGTCTGCTCCCTGGCCGGCGGCACCGGCGGCGGCATCTTCATGGACGTGGCCTATTTCCTGCGCACCATGCCCGTGGACCTCAAGCAGTTCGGCCTGCTCTTGTTGCCGGGCATCTATGCCGAGTACGATATTTCCGGCCGCCTGTACGCCAACACCTACGCCTGTCTCAAGGAGCTGAGCGTCTTCGCCAACCAGGGGCGGGCCTTCGAGGCCCGCTATCCCAACGGCAAGCGCATCAGCGTGCCCAGGCAAGGGCAGGGTCCCTTTGACCAGCTATATCTCTACGACAACATCATCCAGGCCGGCGATACCATCAGCAACGAGATGACCACCAACGTGGACGTGATGTCCTCCCTCATGGCCGAGACGGTCTTTTTCGACATCGCCGAGGCCAAGCTCAACCAGATGCAGCAGTCGGCGGCCACCAACGTCACCGAGCTGGCCGGTGCCCACGAGGACTCCCCCCTGGCCCGGCAGAGTGTTTTTTCCATGGTGGGCTCCCTGACCCTGCTGCTGCCCGCCCGCCAGGACCTGGAGGCCCTCTGCGGTCAGCTCTACCTGCAAAAGGTATTGCTCAAGGACATGGAGCAGGCGCGCGCGGCCCAGGAACAGCCGCGCGAGGTGGACCCCCAGTTGGCCGAGCGGGCAAGCCGGCGCTTCCCCGGCCTGGACGCCAAGATCGACCAGTTGGTCGCCAAGACCAAGGAAAGCTGCCTGCACTGGGAGGACGCCGATCTGGACCAGGCCTCGCAGGAACTGGGCCAGGCCATGCTGGGCTACGCCGGCAACCCCTCCCAGGCCCAACTGCACCTGGATCAATGGCTCGGTGAGTTTTTGGCCCCCCGGCCTGACGGCGGCTTCAGCCTGGTGCCACGGAGGCTGCCCGACGTGGCCCTGGACCGGGAAAACACCCTGCACAGCGCCATGCGGGATTTGGCCGCCGATCTGGAACAGCAGGCCCAAAGGACCCTGGGCCAGGCCGCCGACAAGGACGCCCCCCGGACCGAGGACCTCTATCATTTCCTCAAGATAAAGGCCCAGTCCCTGTGCGGCCTGGTGGCAAAGGAGCGGCTGGAGCTGGGGCGCGCCCTGGAGGCGGCGGGCGGCAATCTAGCCAGGCTAAAGGACCAGTTGCAGGCCCTGTACGCCAGCAATCCTCCCCAGGAGGAGCGGCTGGATGAGCTCAGCGCCGTGCACTGGGCGCGGCGCTTCCTGGTGGCGGTGCAGCAATACTACGGCCGCTACGCCTGCGCCATCCGCGTGCACACCCTGCTGGCGGCCGTGATCGACCGCGTGCGCGAGGAAAAGCTGGTGGACGAGCGCACCCTGCTGGCGGCGCTGGAGGCCTTGCCCCAGATCAAGGCCAGGGCCGAGCGGGGGCAGCAGGATTTGCGGGAGAGCCTGAAGCAGGCCAACAGCGCCACGGTGCGCTCTCTGGTGGACCAAGGCTTTCTGGACAGCTACTGGGCCTGGGTCCAGGCCCTCGTGCCCACCGCCGGCGGGTTCCTGGATTTTCTGGTGTACGTCAAGGCCGGCCTTTCCGCCCAGGAACTGGCCAGCGGCCCCACGCCCCAACGCCTGGCCGCCTTGGCCAGCCAGTTCAGCCTCGAGAGGTTCCGGCAGGCCTGGCGGGAGGCCAGCGTTCAGGGGCTGGACCTGCACTGTTTCGTCAACCCCAACCTACGCGCCCAGGAACTGGGCCGGGCGCGCCACGACTACATGGTCAAGGACGCGCTCTTGAACACCAGCAAGAACCACCGCGCCTACGCCGCCATGCCCGCCTACGGAGGCCGCTCCTCCCGGGAGGACAACGGCGACATCTACCAGGACTTCAAGGGCCTGGTGGACAACGCCCTGGAGGCCAGCACCATCCAGGTGCATTCCTACCCGGCCCGCGACCTGGCCCCCGACCAGCCCGGCAAGATACTGGTGCGCCATGTGTCCTTGAATCATCCGGCCACCAACCTGCGCGGCATCGCGGAGTACTACTACGCCTATGCCCGCTACGGCGCCAACCGCAAGCTGTTCCACATCGACATGAACTTCCTGGGGCTGCCCGAGGTGATCGACGAGGACCTGCGCCTCAAATATGTCACCTGCGGCAACCCGGGCTGCCACGAGGACATCAGCGAGCTGCCCCGGCAAACCATCATCTGCCCCCACTGCCGGCGGCCCCTGCGCAGCCGCTGCGGCAACGACGGCTGCACCGACAACGAACTGCACCTGCCCCGCCAGGGCTGGGACCCCAACCGGCCCGACAAGTACTGTCCCACCTGCCACAAGCTGGCCCGCACCTACTGGTGGCGCTGCCAGACCCACAACGTGGACCTGCGCACCGAGTCCAACTACTGCGAGCGCTGCCTGGCCGAGCACCGCGCGGGCCTGTGCGGCTTCGAGAACGTGTCCCGCCGCCAGGACGTAAAGCGCCACCTGGAATGCCCGGGCTGCCTGCACGACTGCAAGCCCGAGCCCTTCCGCATCGAGTTCCTGGAGGTCTACGACGAGGTGCCCGACGAGCACAGCGCCCTGGCCTGGGAGGTCTACGAGCAGCCCACCCGCCACGGCTGCTGCCCCAAGTGCGGGGCCCAACTCCTGCCCTTCTGTCCCTACGAGGAGAACGACCAGCGGCGGCATTTCGTGCACCGCTTCGAGGCGCACAGCGATTGCCAGCGCATTAGGCTCCTGGCCCAGGGTCAAGTGGAGCGCCGGG
>JAKAGJ010000157.1 GCA_021815655.1 Deltaproteobacteria bacterium
GAGGGGAAAGCGGCAACCGACCCGTTCATGCCCAGCCGGGGGCACCCGGACTCTAAGGCTCCCAGCCTTGTCCGCCAACCCACACCGGGAGCCGCCGGCGTTGGCCGAGGGGAAGCGGCAACCGACCCGTTCATGCCCAGCCGGGGGCACCCGGCCCTTAGCGCAAGGGCTCGGCTTATGTCATAATCAGAGGCCGGCATCAAGCGCCGGCGCGGATGGGCCGCGCGGCAAGGGAGTTGGACACATGGATAATCTCCCCCCCCTGGGCGATGCGCCGCTGAAGCAGGCGCCGGCAGTCGACGACCCCACGGTGCCCGGATTCCTGGGCGCGGCGGCCCCCTGCGGACTGCGCAAGGATGGCCGCGCCGACCTGGCGCTCATCGCCGGCGAGCGGGAGTTGGCGGCGGCGGGGCTTTTCACCAGCAACAAGTTGCCGGCGGCGCCGGTGCAGGTGGCCCGTCGGCACCTGGCCCAGGGCCGGGCGCGGGCCATTCTGACCAACAGCGGCGGGGCCAACGCGGCCACCGGCCAGCCCGGCCTGGAGGCCTGCCAGCGCTGCTGCCAGGAGGCGGGGCGGCTGCTGGCCTGCGACCCCCATCAGGTGCTGCCCTGCTCCACGGGGGTGATCGGCCAGCTCCTGGATGACGCCAAGGTGCGCGCCGCCCTGCCGGGGCTGGTGGCCGGGCTGTCACCCCAGGGCATACCAGCGGCGGCCGGGGCCATCATGACCACCGACGCCTTCCGCAAGATGGCTTTTCGCCAGGTGGAGATCGCCGGCCGGCCGGTGAGGGTGCTGGGCCTGGCCAAGGGCGCGGGCATGATCCGCCCCGACATGGCCACCATGCTGGCCTTCGTGCTCACCGACGCCGCCGCCACGCCGGCGGCCCTGGGGCAGGTACTGGCGCCGGCGGCGGGTCATAGCTTCAACCGCGCCAGCGTGGACGGCGACACCTCCACCAACGACACCCTGCTGCTCCTGGCCAGCGGCCGGGCCGGCCATGCCGAGCTTAATCCCGGCGATTCCGGCCTGGCCGAGCTGGGCGCGGCGGTGACCCAGGTCTGCCAGGACCTGGCGGCCATGCTGGTGGCTGACGGCGAAGGGGCCTCGCACCTGATCCGGGTGCTGGTGCGGGGCGCGCCCGAGACCGCCCAGGCCCGGGCCCACTGCTACGCCATAGCCCACTCGCCCCTGTGCAAGACCGCCTTCGCCGGCCAGGACCCCAACTGGGGCCGGCTGCTCTCCACCGCCGGGGCCGAGGCCGGCCGCCGGGGCTGGCCCTATGACCCGGCGCGGGTGAACCTGTGGATCGGCCCGGCCCACATCTGCCAGGGCGGGCTCTACGGCGGGCCAGAGGCCGAGGCCCAGGCCGCGGCGGTGATGAAGCAGAACCGCTACCAGATCACCCTGGACCTGGGACTGGGCCAGGGCAGCTTCTGGGTGCTGACCAGCGACCTGGGGCACGAGTACGTCAACATAAACGCCGACTATCGCAGTTGAGCCTGTCGCAAGGGGGTTTTTGCCAATGAAACGCATGCCGATGCTTTTGGCCCTGGCTATGGCCCTGGCCCTGCTGGCGGCCGCGCCGGCCCTGGCCCTTGAAAAGCCGGGCAAGCCATTGCCGGCCATGACCCTGCCCGACACCGCCGGTCAGTCCCATGACCTCCAGGCCTTGGCCAAGGACAAGGTGGCCATGGTGGTGTACTGGTCGGTGACCTGTCCGCACTGCCAGCAGGAGATGCCCACCCTGCTGTCCCTGGCCAGGCGCCTGGAGGGCAACCCCTTTGTGCTGATTCTTATCAACACCGACGGCCAGGCCATGGCCAAGGTGGTGCAGGCCTACGCCCTGGAGAACCACCTGCCCGGTCCCCTGCTCATGGACATCGGCCCCAAGGACTCCCTGCCCTTTGCCGACGCCTTTGACATCGTGGCCACTCCGGGGGTGCTGGTCTTTGACCGCGCGGGCAAGCTGGTGCAGGCCCAGGAGCTGGCCGTGGACATGGACAAGCTGCAAAAGGCCATTGAGTCGGCCTTCTAGCCAGGCTCCTTGCCACCGCCCGCTTGGGTAGCGCACCCAGGCCAGGCCCTTCGGCGGGCGAGGACCGCCAGCCCCCACGGTAACGAACGGTATTGGCGTTTCTTGAGGGGCGGGGTCGAGTGCCTCGACTCCCATCACGGGTCGGTGGGCACCTCGCCTTGGGCTGGCCTGGTCGGCTCCCGTATCGGCCTTTTCCAACATGACAAGGGGCGGGGTCGAGTGCCTCGACTCCCATCACGGGTCGGTGGGCACCCCGTCTTGAGCCGGCCTGGTCGGCCCCCGTATCGGTTTTTTCCAACATGACAAGGGGCGGGGTTCATCCCCGTCCTTTCTTATTGCCGCAACCCACCATGCCGGGCGCGCGGGGGGCGGGCCGTGGGCTTGGCTGGCTACCCGGGAGTGCCGCCGTCCGCCTCCCCTAAAAAGACCGGGGCCCGCCTGGCGGCGGGCCCCGGAAGGAGAGCCGGCGGGGCTCTAAAGGCCCTTGGGATGCTTGGGCGGCTTCTGCTTGGGCTTGAGGGTGAAGGCCACCACGTGGCTGGTGTCGGCCTCGAAGAAGCCCTTGAAGGAGCGCTGCCCCACGGCCATGATAAGGGCCGGCCGTCCCACGTTGCCCACGTCGCCCACGGCGTAGTCAGGCAGGTAGCCGCTGATGTTGGGGGTGCGCCAGTTTTCCACCAACTGCATGCCGTTCCAGTACAGGTCGTAGATGGTGCCCTGGTAGAACATGCGCATCTTGCCCAAGAGGCCGTCGGCGCGGTCCATGTTGCGCACCACCACCACCTCCTGGCGGCCGTCGCCGTGCATGTCCACGGGGATGATGCGCCCGGGCAGGTACCACCAGGACTCATCCTCGTCATGGCCGCTCTTGGCGTGGAAGGGGATGAACTTGCCCGTGGCGCCATAGGCCTCGGCGCTGGTCCAGGTAAGGTCGCCATCGCTGGTGAAGACCCGCAGGTCATAGCTGTGCCCCACCATCACCATCTGGCTCTTGCCCGAGCCGTTCAGGTCGGCCAGGGCGAAGTTGAAGACGTTGCCCATCTGGGGCATGGGGATTTCCTTGTCGGGCACGAAGTCCTTGCCATCCCACTTCATTTCCCAGACCGGGCCAAAGAAGGGGCTGTCCACGGCCGTGCGCTGGCCAAAAAGCATCTGCCCCTGGCCGCCGGGGCGGGCCTGGGTGCGGTAGTAGATGTTCTGGGGCTTGCTTATCATGCGCAGGCCGCCGTCCTGCCACTCCAGCACAAAGCTGTCGGCCAGCTTGTTGTTGAGATTGCTGATGAATATCTGCGGGCGGCCATGGTGGGCGATGTCGGCCACGTCCACGTAGAGGTATATGCCGGTGGGGCCGTTCCTGAATTCGTGGATCAGGGCGAAGTGCTCGCCGGCCAGGCGGTAGATGCGCAAGCTGTCAGGCAACAGCACCAACAGCTCGTTCTTGCCGTCGCCGTCGATGTCGCCCACGGCCACCGAGGTGATGGTGCCGTTGATGCGCGGGCTGCGCCAATAGCGGTCGGAGTCCACGCCGCTAAGAGTCTTGAGGAACAGCGGATTCAAGGGGCTCATGTTCTCGGGCAACTGGTCCAGGGCCGTGCCCTCGCCGGTCTCCATGGCCCGCTCTTCCTTTTTTTCCTCGCCGCCCACCATCTTGCGCGTGGCCTCGTCGGCCTTCTTCTGGGCGGCCACCGCCTCCGGGCGCTGGAAGACCTCGGCGTTGATGCGTTGGGCGAAGTCATTGATGCGCGGGATCACCGAGTCCAGGTCCGAGGTCTGCACATAGGCCGTCAGCGGGGGAGTGTCTCCATCCACCTTGACCAGCGCCGCATCAACGCTCACCGATTGGCCCACCACGGTCAAGGAGCCGTAGACCACCACTTGGGCGCCCAGGCTCTTGCCCAACTGGCGGGCCTTGTCCTCGTTGTAGGGGGGCTTGATCTTGGCCGCGGCCGGGGCCACCAGGTCGGGCTCCACCACGGCGACCTTGTCCTGCCAGGCCAGGCGGGTGGCCAGCATGTCGCGCACGCCCTTGACCAGGAAGCTTACATCATTTTTGGAGTTGGCGGTGAAGGGCAGTATCACCACCCGGCTGGGTGCGGCGGCCATGAGCGGGCCGGCCGCCAGCAGGCAGCCCAAGAGGCCCAGGGACAAGGCCCAGGTGGCGGCCCGGCGAACGTGGCGAAGGCGCAGATTCATCCTCCCGAACCGCCGGCGGCGGCGCCCCGGCGGGCCGTAAGTGTTGGTGCCAAGGAGCCTAACACCCAGCCCAACGCCTGTCAAGGAACCCAACCGCCGTCCATGGCTGCATAAACCCCGGCAGGGCGCGGGGCCGGCCGCCCCCGGGCGGAGGGATGGCTTTATGCGGAGGGCTTTGGTACATTATTATCTACGTAATCCGTCGGCCCCGGCCGCTTCCCAACCAACCTTTGCCCCTATAAGGAAGTAAAAGGTATGGATTGTCCCCATTGCCATAAAGAGCTGATGCCGGTGCTGCCCTGCCCGGCCTGCCAGCGCCCGGCCATCGCCGGGGCCGGTTATTGTCATCATTGCGGGCATCAGCTGCCCGCCCCCAGCGAGGAGCCGCCCAAGCTCATCGCCTGCTCCCTGTGCGGGCACAAGAGCCTGCCGGGGGTCAACTACTGCGCCGGTTGCGGCGAGTCCCTGTCCGCCGAGCCCGCCGACGCGGCCGAGGCCGGCCTGGACCCCAGCCAGCGCCGGGCCTGCTCCGACGGCATGTGCATCGGCATCATCGGTCCCGACGGCAAGTGCGGCGAGTGCGGCCTGCCCTTCAACCCCAACGCCGAGTAGCTGGCGGTCCGCGGCCTTACAAGCCGCCACAAGGAGCAGCCCACGTGTTCGAACTCATGGTTACCGGCCGCTTCGCCGCCGCCCACTCCCTGCGCAACTTCAACGGACGCTGCGAGGCCCTGCACGGCCACAACTGGCGGGTGGAGGTGGTGGTCAGGGGCAGCCAGTTGGACAAGGCCGACCTGCTCATGGACTTCGGCCAGCTCAAGCAGCTCATGAACCTGGCCCTGGACCGCCTGGATCACGGCCATCTCAACGAGATAGCCCCCTTTGACCAGCAGAACCCCTCCAGCGAGCTGATCGCCAAGTACCTCTGGGAGCGGATCGCCCCCGGGCTGCCGGCCCACGTGGCCATGGCCCGGGTATCGGCCTGGGAATCCGACGACAGCCGCGCCACCTATCTAGGGCCGCGAGCCGCGGCGGGCATAAACGGGTCGGTTGGCGTTGATTCCTAGCCAAAAGCCGACGGCTCCCGTTGCAGTTAATTCAGGTAAGAAGGTGGGCGGAGGCGGGGCGCCTTTGGGCTGGCGGGTTGTATCAAGCCAGGAGATTTGACAGGCGCTGGCCCGGCCATTAGAATCTGAATCATTACCGGCCAGCGCGGGCCGGCAATTTTCGGGAGGACCCGCCATGTGCGATTGTTGCAGCCACAAGGGACAGCCCCTGATGCCCAGCCACGGCCATGACCACGATCACGGCCACGACCATGGCCACGATCACGACCATGGCCACGGCCACGATCACAGCCACGACCATGGCCATGACCACGGCCCCGTCTTCACCGTGATCGAGGCCCTGCCCGCCGCCCCCGCCAAGGTAAAGCCCTAGCTCTCCCTTTCCAGGCCGCGCGTCGGCCGCCCACCGGGGGAGCCACCCCGGGGGGCGGGGCGCGGGCATGGTCCCGCCGGCGTAATTGCCGGTCCCCTGGTTCGCCAAGCATTCCACCCACCCGCCCGCGGCGCCTCCGTGCCGCCGGCGGGGATGGGTTGGCGGACCTGGCCCCTAGAAGGCGGTCAGGCCTGATTGACGAGGTGCCTTACGCCCTGGTTCAGCCCACACATCGGCCATTCGCCCTGGGGAGAATCCCTGACCCTGGGAGTGGCGGTCTTCGTCTCCATGCTGGGCGTGGGCATCATCGTGCCCATATTGCCGGTCTACGCCCAGGACCTGGGGGCCTCGGCCACCATGGTGGGGCTGATCTTCAGCTCCTTCTCGGCCTCGCGGGCCCTGGTGGTGCCCTATGTGGGGCTC
>JAKAGJ010000158.1 GCA_021815655.1 Deltaproteobacteria bacterium
TCCCCTGGGCAACTACTCCATAGACACCGTGGGCCTGACCTTCGGCACCCCCGACGAAAACGTCCGGGCAGCCCTCAACACCGCCCGCGAGTATGGCCGCATCCATTAAGCGGGCCGCCGGGGCTGGGAGCAAGCGATGCAGACGGTAATCTGGAGCGAAAAGAAGCGGGTCGTCATCGGGCCGGACCAACCCGTGGTCATCATCGGCGAGAGGATCAACCCCACCGGCCGGCGCAGGCTGGCCGCGGCCCTGGAGGCCGGGGACATGGCCCTGGTGCGGGACGAGGCGCTCAGGCAGGTGCGGGCCGGAGCCCAGGTCCTGGACGTGAACGTGGGGGTGTCGGGCATTGACGAGCCGGCCACCCTGATCCTGGCGGTCAAGGCCGTCAGCCAGGTCACCGAGGCGCCCCTGTGCCTGGACTCCGCCTCGCCCAAGGCCCTGGAGGCCGCCCTGGGGGCCTATACCGGCAAGGCCCTGGTCAACTCGGTCAACGGCGAGGAGGCCAAGCTCAAGGAGGTGCTGCCCCTGGTGGCCCGCTACAAGGCGGCGGTGGTGGCCCTGACCATGGACGACCAGGGCATCCCCCGGGACGTGCCCACCCGCCTGGCCATCGCCGAGCGCATCCTCAACGAGGCGGCCAAGCTGGGCATCCCCGCCGAGGACGTGGTGGTGGACCCGCTGGCCATGAGCGTGGCCGCCGACGACCAGGCTGGCCTGGCCGCGCTACAGGCCTTGCGGGCCATACGCGACGGCCTGGGGGTCAACCAGACCGTGGGGGCCAGCAATGTCTCCTTCGGGCTGCCCGACCGGACGGCGGTCAACGCCGTGTTTTTGTCCATGGCCGCCCTTTGCGGCTGCACCTGCCCCATCACCGACCCCACGGTCTGGGAACTGAGGCGCGCCCTCCTGGTTGCCGACCTGATGCTGGGCAGGGACGAATTCGCCATGCAGTTCATCGGCGCCTTCCGCGAGCGCTCGGAACAGGCCTGACACAAACCCCAAACACCAAGGAGATGCCGCCGTGGCGGACTTAATCGCTCTGCAGGAAGCCATAATCAAGGGCAAGCGCAACGATGTTCCCGGCCTGGTCCAGGCCGCCCTCGACGAAGGGATGTCCCCCCAGACAATCATCAACGAGCATATGATCCTGGCCATGAAGGAGGTCGGGCAGCGCTTTGAGCAGAAGAAAATCTTCGTGCCGGAGATGATGATCGCCGCCCGGGCCATGCAGGCGGGCCTGGAGGTCATCAAACCCCTGATCGGCCAGGGCGGCGCCGGCGGCGGCCTGGGCACGGTGGTCATGGGCACGGTCTTCGGCGACTTGCACGACATCGGCAAGAACCTGGTGATCCTGATGCTGGAAAGCTCGGGCTTCAAGGTTGTCAACCTGGGCGAGAACGTGCCGGCGGCCAAGTTTGTCGAGGCCGCCCGCGAGCACCAGGCCAAGCTGGTGGGACTGTCCAGTCTGCTCACCACCGGAGACCCCTATGTCAAGGCCACGGTGGCGGCCCTCAAGGAGAGCGATTTGAGCGGCAAGGTCAAGGTCATGTGCGGAGGCGCGGCCCTGACCCCCCGCTTCGTGCTGGAGGAGTGCCAGGCCGACGGCTACGCCCCCGACGCGGTGGCCGCGGTGCGCCTGGCCAAGGACCTATTGGGCTTTGCCTAAGCCCCCCGCTCAGAGCCAAGGCCTTGTGGTCGCCAAGAGCCCGGAGGTGGCCGCCGCCTCGGAAGTGGCCCCGGTCCCCTTCGTCGTCTTTCAACCCCTGGGCCGGCGGGTGCCGGTTTCCGCCGCTGGCGGCTCCCTTCTGGACCTGGCGCGGGCCGCCGGCGTGGACATGCAGGGGACCTGCGGCGGCAAGGGCCTATGCGGCAAATGCCGGGTTCGCCTCGATGGACCGAGCCCTGCCCCACCCACCGAGACTGAACGGAAAATCCTGGGCGCGGCCGTGGCCGAGGGCTATCGCCTGGCCTGCCAGACCAGCCTGCCCCAAGGGGGCTCCGTCTGGGTGCCCCCCCAGAGCAGGCCTGGCGGCCAGGTCATCCTGACCGCGGGCACCGACGCCGGTCTGGGGTTTGACCCCGCCGTGGAGGCCATCGACCTTACCGTGCCGCCACCCAGCCTGGAAGATGTCATTGCTGACGGCCAGCGCCTGGTGGGGGAGCTGGGCCAGGGCCGGCAACTGGCCGAGGTCGAGCTTCCCCTGGGCGTTTTGCGCCAGATGCCCACCGCCCTGAAGGCCCAGGCCGGCCGCGCCACCGCCGTGCTCTGGCAGGGCCGCCGGGTGCTGGACGTGGCCGCCGGACATGGGCAGCCCTGCCTGGGGCTGGCCGTGGACCTGGGCACCACCACGGTGGTGGCCTATCTGGTGGATTTGGCCACGGGCCGCCACCTGGCCGTGGCCTCGGCCGTCAACCCCCAGATAGCCCACGGCGAGGACGTCATCTCCCGCATCGCTCACGCCGGCCTGGGCGCGGCCCAACTGGAGGCGCTGCGCGCCCGGGCCTGCCAGTGCGTCAACCAGCTGGCCCGCGCGGCCTGCCGGCAGGCCGGGGCCTCTCCCGGCCGAATCATGGAATGCACCCTCGTGGGCAACACGGCCATGCACCACATCTTCCTGGGTCTGGACCCGGCTGGCCTGGCCACGGCCCCCTATGCCCCGGCCGTATCGTCATGCCTGGACTTGCCGGCCAGAGAGGCCGGCCTGGAGTTGGCCTTGGCCGCCAACCTCCACGTCCTGCCGGTAAAGGCGGGGTTCGTTGGCGCCGACACCGTGGCCGTGGCCCTGGCCGTACAGGCCGGCAGCCTGGACGAGCCCACTCTTATCCTCGATTTGGGCACCAACGGAGAGATGATTCTGGCGGCCGCGGGGGTCATGCTGTGCTGCTCCACGGCGGCCGGGCCGGCCTTCGAGGGCGGACACATAACCTGGGGCATGCGCGGCGCCCCCGGGGCGGTGGAGGGCGTGCGCATCGGCCCGGACCTGGAACCCGTCTTGAAGGTCATCGGCGGCGGGCCGCCCCTGGGGCTGTGCGGCTCGGGGATCATCAGCGCCGTGGCCGGGCTGGTTCAGGCCGGCGCGCTGGAGAGCAACGGCTCCTTCGCTCCCAGCCTGGCGTCTTCCCGTCTGCGCCCGGGACCAAGGGGCGTGGAGTTCGTGTTGGCCTGGGCCCCCGAAACGGGTACCGGACAAGACCTGGTCATCTCGGCCCAAGACGTCTCCGAGGTGCAGTTGGCCAAGGCCGCGGTCCATGCGGGGCTGAGAATCATGCTCGACCGCCTGAACCTGACCAGGGTCTCGCGGGTCCTTCTGGCCGGGGCCTTCGGCAACTACCTGGAGCCCCTGGACGCCTGCGCAATCGGCCTGCTCCCCGGCGTGCGGGCGGATATGGTCGAGGGGGTGGGAAACGCGGCCGGCGCGGGGGCGGTGGCCGCCCTGCTCAACCGCCTCCGCCGGATTCAAGCCCAGGAACTGGCGTCCAGGCTGCGCTATCTGGAACTTGCCGCTTGCCCTGAATTCCCTGACCGCTTTGTGGAAGGCATGTCTTTTCCCGCCCCATCGCATTCCGCCCCAGAACCAGCGCGCGACATTTCGGGAAGCTGAAAAGCAAGTTGGCGGTCTGCCTCCGCTTCGCCGGCGGCGGTTGCCAGCCGGTGGCCCGGGCCTTGCGGGGCGTTGGCCGCCAGCGGCCATGGGTTATCCTTCTCGACCGCTAAGATGGTTCGTGCGCGGCCCCGCCCGGCACCCCCCAAATGAATGTGACCTCCGTGGTGCTTAGCGATGCCCCGAGCCAAGATGGCGGCCCCTGGCGGGCCATCACTCGACGCGGGAGTGGGCGGCCCCGCCAGGCCGGGCAGGTTGCGGAGATATATTTTATAGGATATAACGCTATCAGAAGCCTGCCCCTCCCCGCTATCTATCCAAGGGCTGACGGCCACGGCACCGCGCAACCGCTACAGACAGGAGGTGCACATGTCAGGCAAGCAAACATGGGGCCTGGTGCTGGGCTTGGCCCTGGGCCTTCTGGGCCTGAACTCGGCAGCCCAGGCCGCCGCCGCTCCGCCGGAGATGACCGTCTTCGCCGCGGCCTCCACCACCAACGCCCTCAACGACATCGCCAAGCTCTGGCAGGCCCAGGGCGGAGGCAAGGTGATCTTCTCCTTTGCCTCCAGCTCCACCCTGGCCAAGCAGATCGAGCAGGGCGCCCCCGCCCAGGTATTCCTCTCCGCCGACCAGAAATGGATGGACTACCTGGAGCAGCGCAACTTGGTGCAGGCCGGCAGCCGGGTGGAGCTTTTGGGCAACCGCCTGGTGCTCATCGCGCCATCTGACAGCACCCTGCGGGGCAAGATCGCCGCCGGCTGCCCCCTGGCCGCTTGGCTGAACCAGGGACGCCTCTCGGTGGGCGATCCCGCGCACGTGCCCGCCGGCATCTACGCCCAGGAGGCCCTGAGCAAACTGGGCCTTTGGGAGCAGGTGCGGGACCGCCTGGCCCGGGCCTCGGACGTGCGCTCGGCCCTGGCCCTGGTGGAGCGCGGCGAGGCGCCCCTGGGCATAGTCTATTCCACCGATGCCGCCATCTCGGCCAAGGTGAGGGTGGTGGACGCCTTCCCCGAGGACAGCCACGCCCCGGTGACCTATCCCGCGGCCCTGGTGGCCGGCCAGGCCGGAGAGCAGGCCGCCCGCTTCCTGGCCTTCCTGGGCTCGCCCCCGGCCAAGGCCGTGTGGCAAAAATACGGCTTCCTGCTGAAGTAGGGCGTGGGAGGGCCGCCGGTCATGTGGCTAAGCCCCCTGGAGTGGGAGGCGGTGCGGCTCAGCCTGTGGGTATCGGGCTGGGCCATCGCCGGCAGCCTGCCCCTGGCCCTGGCCTTGGCCTATGTGCTGGCCCGCCGCGAATTTCCCGGCAAGGTGCTGGTGGAGGGCCTGGTGCACCTGCCCCTGGTCCTGCCCCCGGTGGTGATCGGCTACCTGCTCCTGGTGCTGTTGGGGCGCCGAGGCGTCATTGGGGCCTGGCTGTTTGAGTACCTGGGCATAACCCTGGGCTTTTCCTGGCGGGGCGCGGCGGTGGCCTCGGCGGTGCTGGCCTTCCCCCTGATGGTCAAGGCCATGCGCCTGTCCCTGGAGGCGGTGGACCCTCGCCTGGAGGCCGCCGCCCGCACCCTGGGGGGCGGCCGCTGGTGGGTGTTTTTCAGCGTGACCCTGCCTCTGGCCCTGCCAGGCGTCCTCAGCGGCGTGGTGCTGGCTTTTGCCCGGGGCCTGGGGGAGTTTGGGGCCACCATCACCTTTGTCTCCAACATCCCCGGCCAGACCCGCACCCTGCCCCTGGCCATCTACACCATGGTGCAGTCTCCCGGCGGCGAGGAGGCCGCCTTGAGGCTGTGCGTCATCTCCGTGGTGTTGTCCCTGGGGGCGCTGTTGGCCTCGGAGGTCATGGCGCGCGGCCTGCGGCGCAGGCTGCGGGGCTGAAGTCATGTTAACCCTGGATGTCAGCAAGCGCTTGGGCGGGTTTTTGGTGCAGGCCTGCTTCAGCGTGCAACCGGCCCAGGTCACGGCCCTGTTCGGCCCCTCGGGCGCCGGCAAGACCTCCCTGGTGAACATGGCCGCCGGCCTGCTCACCCCCGATGAGGGGCGCATCAGCCTGGCGGGAGTGACCCTCTTCGACTCCCTGCGCGGGGTCAACTTGCCCCCCGAAAAACGCCGCCTGGGTTACGTCTTTCAGGACGCCCTGCTGTTTCCCCATTTCTCGGTGCGCGCCAACCTGCTCTATGGCCAGCGCCTCACCCCCCGGCCCCAGCGCTGGGCCGATGTGGACCGGGTGGTGGAGTTGTTGGGCATCGGCCACCTGCTGGAACGGCGCCCGGCCCGGCTTTCGGGCGGCGAGAAACAGCGGGTGGCCATTGGCCGCGCCCTGCTCACCAGCCCCCGGCTGCTACTCCTGGACGAGCCCCTGGCCTCGGTGGACCAGGGGCGCAAGGCCGAGGTTCTGCCCTTCATCGCCGCCGTGACCAAGGAATATGGCCTGCCCGTGCTCTACGTCAGCCACGCCCCCGAGGAGATCGTGGAGTTGGCCCATCGCG
>JAKAGJ010000159.1 GCA_021815655.1 Deltaproteobacteria bacterium
GTGATGGCGGGCGATGCGCCGGTTCAGGATGTCGATGCCAGTACGGGAGATGTCGATGGACCAGACCCGGGCCCCCAGCAGGGCGAAGTAGATCGACTCCTCGCCCATGCCGCAGCCCAGGTCCAGGAGGTCCTTGCCCTTGAGGTCGCCCAAAAGCCGGGCCGAGCGCTGACGCCAGTCCCACATCTCATGGGGGTGGGAATATTTGGCGAACATGCCCGGGTTCACCTCCAGGTCCTGGGCCCAGGGCCCGTACTGCTGGTCGGCGAAGCCGGCCTCGTCGGCCAGCAGCCTTTCCCGGGATTGGGGCTCCGGCATGCTCACACCTCCCGCCGCTGCTTGAGCTTGGCCAGCACCTTGGAGGCGAAGTCGGCCGGGTCGCGGCGGGCCAGGAAGAGATACTTGCGCCACAGGGCCGAGCGCCGGGGCGCGGGGTTGTCCGGGCACTGGGGGCTGCACCAGGAGTAGTCGCCCTTCTTCACCTTGTCGCGGAAGCGCCGGGCCGGGCCGCTCTCCACGATTTCCTCGATGGGGGCGCGGTGGGTGTTGCCGATCACCTGCCAGGTGTCGCAGCAGACCCGCACGTCGCCGCGCTCGTCCACCACCAGGTTGCCGAAGGGCAGGGGGCAGACCTTGGGCCGGGCCACGGCCGGGGCCGCCTCGCTCCCGCCGCCCAGGCCCAGGGCCCGCTCCAGGGAGCCCAGGCCGTCCACCCGGAGGCCGGCCGCCATCTGGCGGCGGATGCCCCCCACGAGGGCCTCCAGCTCGACCCGGGGGGGCAGTCCGCTGGTGCTCAGGATGGGGTCCACCAGGAACTCCACCCAGTCCACCCCCAGGCGGGCCCCCAGGGCGGCGAAGTCGGCCAGCTCGCCCAGGTTGGGGCGGATGGCCACTGCCGACAGCGAAACCCGGGGCTGGCCGCCCTGGCGCAGGGCCAGCACCCGGCCGATGTTCTCCAGGGCGCGCTCGAAGTTGCCCAGGCGTACCACCTTGGCATAGGTCTGGGGCGTGGCGGCGTTGATGGAGAAGTTCACGTGGCTGCACTGCTCCAGCAGGGTTTCCAGCCAGAACTCGCTCAGCACCACGCCGTTGGTGGCCAGGGTCAGCCGCAGGTTGGGGTAGGCCCGGGCCATCTGGGCGAAGTCCTTGCAGTTGGGCATGATGGTGGGCTCGCCGCCCTGGATCTTGACGTGGCTCAGATGGGGATAGAGGGGCTTCAGGTGCTCGCGGTAGATCACCGCCGGCATGTTGTGGCGGCTGGAGAAGTCGCGCTGGTAGCACATGACGCAGCGCACGTTGCATTGCAGACCCATAATCAGGTGCAGGCGGCGTATGCGGCTCAGGGCCTCGGACATCGGCTCCCCCGCTGGCTTTGGCTTCTGGGGTCCGGCCCCCAGGGCGGGCCAGGGACGGCCCGCGCGAAATCACGCCAAATCACCATTTGGCGTGATTTCGCGCGCTTGACAAAAGTTACTTTCGGCAAGCGCCAAGAGGAGAAAGCCATCCCTGGCTTTCTCCGACACATTGATAGACTCTGCCAAGCCCGCGGCCAAAAGGCAAGCGCCACCTCCTCAGCGTCCCCGCTGTTGGCGGCGCAGGCGGATGACGTTGTTCACCTGGTCGCGGTAGTCCACGCTGAAGGCGTGGCTGCCGTCGCCCCGGGCCACGAAATAGAGGTAGTCCACCTGGGCCGGGCGCACGGCCGCCCTCAGGCTGGCCAGGCCCGGCGAGCAGATGGGCCCCGGCGGCAGCCCCTCGCGGGTGTAGGTGTTGTAGGCGTGGTCCCTGGCCAGATCCTCGCGGGTGGGGCCGCCGCCCGTCCCGGAGAGGCCGTAGAGCACCGTGGGGTCGGCCTGGAGCTTCATGCCCAGCCGCAGGCGGTTCAAGTAGACCGCGCTGATCAGGGGGCGCTCGGCCTCCACCTGGGCCTCGCGCTCCACGATGCTGGCCAGGGTGACGGCCTCGCGGCGGCTGAGGCCCAGGGCCTGGGCCGCCGGGTCCAGGGCCTCCCATTCCTGCTGGAAGCGCCTGACCAGGGCCGCCAGCACCGCCCGCGCCCCCAGTCCCCGGGCCAGGCGGTAGGTGTCGGGAAAGAGATAGCCCTCCAGGCTGTCACCCTTGAGCCCCAGGCCGGCGATGAAGGCGGGGTCGCGGGCCAGCTCCAGGGCCCTGTCCCGCTCCAGCAGGCGCAGGCCGGCCAGGCGGTCGACGATCTGCTCCAGGGTGAAGCCCTCGGGGATGAGCGCCTGGTGCAGCACCACCCGGCCGGCGGCCAGGATGGCCACGATCTGGCGCAGGCTCATGGCCGGACCCAGGGAATATTCGCCGGCCCGCAGGCGGCCGGCCTGGCCGGTGAGCCGGGCGGCCAGGGCCAGCATCCAGGGCCCCTCGATCACCCCGGCCTGTTTGAGCAGCCGTCCCACCTGCATGACCCCGGCGCCCTTGGGCACCTCCACCAGCACCTCGGCCCCGGCCGGGGAGCGGCGGCTGTCCAGCAGCATCCGCCGGGCCAGCATGAGGCTGGGCGGCAGAAAGGCCACGATCAGCACCAGGGCCAGGATGAGGCGGGCTCTCTTCATAATCCCAAACGAAGCCGGCGCCACGTCAGCTTTCACAGGTTGTTGCCAAGGGTGTTCATAATACTACAATCCATCCCCCGCCGCGTCACCAGGCCTCCCGCCGCCTCCCCTAGAAAACCTTGGCGACCGTGGTAGGCTAGCAGCAGGCACCACTGCCAGACGGCACCCGCACCGGAGGAACGACCATGCGCCGCGCGCTCACAGCCCTTGCCCTCTTGCTGTTCCTGGCCGTCCCGGCCCGCGCCGACCTTAACGCCGGCCTGGAGGCCTATGGCCGGGGCGACTTCGCCCAGGCCATGAAGGATTTGACCCCCCTGGCCCAGGCCGGCGACCCCCAGGCCCAGGGGCTCATCGGCAACATGTACTACGCCGGTCAGGGCGCGCCCAAGGATCTGGCCCAGGCCGCCGCCTGGTTCAGGAAGGCCGCCGAGCAGGGCCTGGCCACCGCCCAGGGCATCCTGGGGGTGATGTACTTCCACGGCCAGGGCGTGCCCCAGGACCATGCCCAGGCCCTGAAGTGGTACCGCCTGGCCGCCGAGCAGGGGCTGGCCGAGGCCCAGTTCAGCCTGGGCGGAATGTACGAGAAGGGCCAGGGCGTGCCGGCCGACCCGGGCCAGGCCGCCAAGTGGTATCGCCTGGCCGCCGAGCAGGACCTGGCCGACGCCCAGGTGAACCTGGGCGGTCTCTACCACCAGGGCCAGGGCGTGGTGAAGGACTACACCCAGGCCGTGAAGTGGTTCCGCAGGGCCGCCGAGCAGAACGTGGCCCAGGCCCAGTACAACCTGGGGATGATGTACGGCCAGGGCCAGGGGGTGGTGCAGGACGCGGCCGAGGCCGAGCATTGGTTCAGGAAGGCCGCCCAGCAGGGCGACCGCCGGGCCATGTTTGCCGTGGGCAACCTGCACTACGCCGGCCAGGGCATCCCCCGCGACCTGGGCCAGGCCCGCCAGTGGTTCCTGAAGGCCGCCCAGTTGGGCGATGTCCGCGCCCAGTACAACCTGGGGGTGATCCATCAGCAGGGCCAGGGGGTGGCGGCCGACCCGGCCCAGGCCATGAAGTGGTACCAGATGGCCGCCGCCCAGGGTCAGGCCGAGGCCCAGTACAACCTGGGCGTGGCCCACTACACCGGCCAGGGCCTGCCCCAGGACCACCAGCAGGCCACCCGCTGGTTCCGTCTGGCCGCCGGCCAGGGCTACCCGCCGGCCCAGTACTACCTGGGCGACATGTACGCCCAGGGCCTGGGGGTGCCTCGGGATGACCAGCAGGCCTACATGTGGCTGAGCCTGGCCGCCAGCGGCCTGGCCGGCCCGGGCCAGGAAAAGGCCCTGCAAAAGCTGAACGGCATCGCCTCGCGCCTGAGCCCCAGCGCCCTGGGCGAGGCCCGGGAATGGGCCCGCCAGTGGAAGCCGTCCCGACCTTAACCTTGTTCTCCCTCCACCCCCCGGCCGTCCAGAAAGCGGCGCAGGATCAGGGCGGCGGCCAGCTTGTCCACCACCCCGCGTCGCCGGGCGCGCGAGGCCCCGCCCTCTATGAGCAGTTCGTGGGCCTCGGCCGTGGTGGCCCACTCGTCCACATAGGCCACGGGCAGGCCGGTGGCCCGCGCCAGGCGCTTGCCCAGGGCCAGGGCCTTCTCGGCGCTCTCGCCCAGGGAGTCGTCGTCGTCGCGCCGCGGCAGGCCCAGCACCAGGAGCACCGCGCCCTGCTCGGCGGCCACCCGGGCGATGGCCGCCACGTCGGCGTCGCGGCCGGCGCGCTCCAGCACCAGGAGCGGCTGGGCCAGGGTGCGCTCGGCGTCGCTGACGGCCAGGCCGATGCGCCTGCTGCCCACGTCCAGCGCGATTATCTTGCCTGTATTTAAGGTCTTATCCAATTGGCACCCTCGGAAGCTTTCCCTTGACAGGCCCGCTGCAATTAGTATTATTTAGTCGCAAGGCTAAATTTAGGAGCTAGTATAAATGACGCTAAATCCACCGCCCATAAAAAACCCGTTTCGGCCGGGCGCGGGCCATATGCCCCCCTACCTGGCGGGGCGCAAAGCGGAAACAAATGAATTTGTCAAATTATTACAGCAAGATATTATTCTAGACAACATGATTCTAACCGGCCTGCGCGGCGTGGGCAAGACAGTGCTGCTGGAAACGTTCAAGCCCTTGGCCATGCAGGAGCATTGGGTCTGGGTGGGCACCGACATCTCCGAAACCGCCACGGTGAACGAACAGAACTTCGCCGTGCGCATTCTCACCGACCTGGCCGTGCTGTTCTCCTCCTACGTGGTATCTACTAGCACCATAAACAAGCTCGGGTTCACCACCGCCAGCGAGCGGGAGAAAACCACCCTAAATTATGATACCTTGCTGGCCGTATTCAACGGCACTCCCGGGCTCGTCTCCGACAAGCTCAAGTACACCCTGCGTTTTATCTGGGAGTGCCTGGACGGCCTGGTCAAGGGGATCGTCTTCGCCTATGACGAGGCGCAAAACCTGTCCGATCAGGAAGGAAAGGACCAGTATCCCCTTTCCATGCTCCTGGACGTGTTCCAGTCCATACAGCGCTCTGATATACCGTTCATGCTGGTGCTCACGGGGCTGCCCACCCTTTTCCCCAAGCTGGTCGAGGCCAGGACCTACGCCGAAAGGATGTTCCACGTGGTTTTCCTGGACCGCCTCGAACCCCGGGACAGCCGGGACGCCATACTCAAGCCAATTGAGGATATGGGAAGCCCCATCAGCCTGAACGAGGACTCGGTGGAAAAGGTGATCGCCATCTCTGGTGGCTACCCCTACTTCATCCAGTTCATCTGCCGCGAGATGTTCGACGCCTTGATTCAAAGGGCCGGCGAGGGCCTGGCCCTGGAGGTCCCCGTGGAGGACATCGTCCGCAAACTCGACAACGACTTTTTCGCTGGCCGCTGGTCCAAGGCCACTGACCGGCAGCGCGAGTTGCTCTCCCTGGTGGTGCAGCTCAAGTCCGCCGATGCCGAGTTCACCGTACAGGAGATCGTGGACCAGTCCCGCAAGTCCCGGCGCAAGCCGTTCAGCAACAGCCACGTTCACCAGATGCTCACCGCATTGGCCAACGCCGGCCTGGTCTACAAGAACAGGCATGGCAGATACTCCTTTGCCGTGCCCTTGCTGGCCGACTTCATCCGGCGTCAGGCCGACAAGACCCCTACCTTGTCATTGGAGTCCCGGTCATGAAGCAGATCGTCCTGGGCACCGCCGGCCACATCGACCACGGCAAGACCAGCCTGGTCAAGGCCCTCACCGGCACCGACACCGACCGTCTCAAGGAGGAGAAGGCCCGGGGGATCACCATCGAGCTGGGCTTCGCCCACCTGGACCTGCCCAGCGGCCAGCGCCTGGGCATCGTGGATGTGCCCGGCCACGAGAAGTTCGTCAAGAACATGGTGGCCGGGGCCACGGGCATCGACCTGGTGGCCCTGGTCATCGCCGCCGACGAGGGCGTCATGCCCCAGACCCGCGAGCACCTGGACATCTG
>JAKAGJ010000160.1 GCA_021815655.1 Deltaproteobacteria bacterium
CGGCGCACGAGGGCATTCATTATTGGGCCGACTACTACATTCTGGAGGTGCTGGACCCTGTGAGCCTGGAGCCGGTGGCTCCTGGTGAGTTGGGGGAGATGGTGGTGACGACGCTGTGCAAGGAGGCGGCGCCGCTTATTCGCTATCGCACGCGTGATCTGACGCGGCTGATTTCGGGGCCGTGCGCCTGCGGGAGTCCGTTGCCGCGCCATGACCGCATCCTGGGTCGCAGCGACGACATGATCAAGTACCGCGCCGTGAACATCTATCCTGGGCAGATCGACGCGGTGCTGAGCCACAGCCGTGGTGTGAGTTCGGAGTATCAGATCATCCTGGAGCACGGCGAGGACGGCCGCGACCACATGATGGTGCGTGTGGAGCGTCTGGCCGGGGCCTCTCCGGCCGACGACCCGCGCGTCAAGGCCGAGATTGTTCGGGCCATCAAGGCCCAGATACTGGTGAGTTGCGAGGTCGAGCTGGTGGAGCACGGCACCCTGCCGCGCAGCGAGCGCAAGAGCCGGCGGGTCTTTGACCGCCGTTTCGAGAATTGAGTGGGGGAGGGACGGGAACTTCAAGCAAAGCAAGGGGAGGGAAAAGATGAGAAGGCATTTCGGTTTGGGGGCCGTCCTGTCGGCGGTCCTGCTGACGCTTGTATTGGCGGGTGGGTCCGTGGCGGCGGAGCCGATCAAGATAGGGGCGTTTTTCGCCTTGAGCGGGCCGGCGGCCTCGATCGGCATGCCCACCAAGCTGGTGGCGCAGATGGTGGTGGAGAAGATCAACAAGGAGGGAGGCATCAACGGTCGGCCCATCGAGCTGGTGATGGGCGACACGGAGGGCGACCCGACCAAGTCGGTGATGGTTTTGAAGAAGTTTCTGACCGTGGACAAGGTGGTGGCGGTGGTTGGTCCCACGCGCACGGACACGGGGATGGCGGTGAAGAAGCAGATCGAGGCGGCCAAGATACCGATCGTGATGACCGTGGGCGGTGATCCGGTGATCATGGAGGGCAAGATCGGCAGCATGGACTTCGGCACGGCGCGCTGGGTGTTCAAGACGCCTCAGCGTTCCTCGGTGGCGGTGCAGAAAGTGCTGGGCTACCTGCAGAAGCAAGGGCTGAAGAAGGTGGCCATCATCACCAGCTCCGACGGGTTTGGCCGTGACGGCGCGCGTTGGCTGGACAAGCTGGCGCCCGATTTTGGCGTCGAGATCGTGGGCCGGGAGCAGTTCAATCCCCAGGACGTGGACATGAAGAGCCAGCTCACCAAGCTGTCGGCGGCGGGCCCGCAGGCGGTGGTCTGCTGGACCATCGGCCCCGCCGGGGCCATCGTGAGCAAGAACCACCACGCCATGGGCATGGGCGCGCCCTTGGTGCAGTGCCACGGGTTGCCCGGTCCCAAGTACATCGAGCTGGCCGGCCCGGCCTCCGAGGGAGACCTGATGCCGGCCACCAAGCTGATGACCTGGGCCCAGTTGCCCGACAGCGACCCCCAAAAGAAGGTGATAGCCGAGTTCGTGCGTCTGTACAACGAGGTGTCCCACTACGACAAGGAGTACCCGATCAACACCCACTCTGGCTACGCCTGGGACGCCATCTATATCCTGGCCGACGCCATCAGGAAGGCCGGCACGGAGCCCGAGAAGCTGCGGGCGGCCATCGAGTCGACCAAGGGGTTCGTGGGAGTGAGCGGCGTGTTCACCCTCTCGCCCGCCGACCACAACGGCCTGGGCACCGACTCCATGGTCATGCTACAGGTCAAGAACGGAAAATTCACCATGGTGGAGTGAGGCGCGCGGCGCCGGGGGTCATCCACCCCTGGCGCCCCTGGGCCGCCTGGGCGGGGATGACATGAAAGACATCTCATATCACAAGCCGATCACCCTGGAAGAGGCCCTGACACTCAAGCGCGAGCTGGGTCCAGGCGCCCATTACATCAGCGGCGGCACCGACGTGATGGTGTTGCGCCGGCAGAGGAAGCTAGACCCCACGGCCCTGATCAGCCTGCTCCACGTGGGGGGCCTGGCCGGGCTGCGCTGGGAGGGCGAAGTCTTGCGCCTGGGCGCGGCCACCACTCTGTGCGATATCCTGGCCGACCGCGGATTGCATGAGCGGTTGCCCGCGCTCACCGACGCCGTGCGCGTGATGGGCTCCACCCAGATGCGCAACGTGGCCACGATGGGCGGAAACGTCATGAGCGCCGCGCCCAGCGGGGACACGCTCTGCCCCCTTTTGTGTTTGGGGGCCTCCTGCCGTCTGGTGGGCGAGGAGGGCGAGCGCCTGGTGCCCCTGGACGAGTTCTTCGTTGGTCCGCGCCAGAACGCCGCCCGGCCCGAGGAGATACTCACCGAGCTGGTGGTACCGCTGCCCGGCCCGCGTAGCTCCGGCGCCTTCATCAAGCTGACCAGGCGGGCCGCCCTGGATCTGGCGCTACTAAACATGGCGGTGCAGCTCTGGCTGAGCCCGGACGGCGCGCGGTTGGAGAAGGCCCGGGTGGCCGCCGGGGTGGTGGCGCCCACACCCTTGCGCCTGTGCGGGGCCGAGGAGGCGCTCACTGGCCAGCCGGCCACGACCGCCACCCTGGAGCGGGCCGCCCAGGCCATCGGCGGCGAATGCAGCCCCCGCGACAGCCACCGCTGCTCGGCCTGGTATCGCGAGGAGATGCTGCGGGTGCTCCTGGTCAGGGCGGCCAGCACGGCCCTGGCCCGCCTGGGCCTGGATTTCGCGCTGTCCGGCCCGGAAATCTAGGTTGGGAGTGGCATGATGAAACGCACCATAGAGTTCGAGCTGAACGGCCAGTTGGTCTCCGCCGAGGTGGGCGGGGGCCAGACCCTCCTGGAGCTTCTGCGCCAGCGCTTCGAGCTGACTGGCGTGAAGGAAGGGTGCGGGGCCGGCGAGTGCGGGGCCTGCACGGTGATCGTGGACGGCCGCGCGCTCACCGCCTGCATCTATCCGGCCATGGAGGCGGAAGGCCGCTCGGTGACCACCATCGAGGGACTGGCCACGGCGGAGGGTGCCTTGCACCCCTTGCAGTCTGCCTTCGTGGAGCACGGGGCCGTGCAGTGCGGCTTCTGCACGCCCGGCAACGTACTGAGCGCCAAGGCCCTCCTGGACCAGAACCCGGATCCCAGCGAGGATGAGATACGCACCGCCCTGGAGGGCAACCTGTGCCGCTGCACGGGCTATCAGCAGATCATCGAGGCGGTGAAGGCCGCGGCCGGGAGGAAGCCGTGAGCGAGCTGAACTACGTGGGGCGGCGTCTGCCCAAGGTGGACGCCCGCGACAAGGTGACCGGCCGGGCCGTGTACATCAACGACCTGAAGCGCCCGGGCATGCTGCACGGCAAGATACTCTACTCGGCCCATCCGCACGCCATCGTCAAGAGTATCGACGTAAGCAGGGCCAGGGCCCTGCCCGGGGTGCGCGCGGTGCTCACCGGCCAGGACATCCCAGAGATGCCCATCGGCTTCTTACAGGACAACCGTCCGCTCAAGAAGGACCGGGTACGCACCTGCCGCGACGAGATCGCCGCCGTGGCCGCCGTGGACCAGGAGACCGCCGCCGAGGCCCTGGAGCTGATCCGGGTGGAGTATGAGCCCCTGCCGGCGGTCTTCACCCCGGAAGAGGCCTTGGCCGAGGGAGCGCCCTTGATACACGAGTACGACGCCAAGGGCAAGCCGATTACCTCCAACAAGCTCAAGCTGCCTTGGAAGCTAATCTGCGGCGACGTGGAGGAGGGCAGGGGGCGCTCCCGGCACGTGGCCCAGGGCACCTACCGCACCACCTGGATAAACCACTGCTGCCTGGGCACCAGCGGAGTGATCGCCGAGTTCGACCTGGACCGCAACCTGACCATGTACTCCATCACCCAGATTCCCTATCTGGCGCAGAACGATTACCTGGCCGCGCTCAAGGCCATGGGCCTGGGACGCAGCCGGGTGCGTGTGGTCTGCCAGACCATCGGCGGAGGCTTCGGCTCCAAACTGGACACCCATTGCTACGAGTTCATCGCGATCCTGCTGGCCCAAGCCACGGGTAAGCCGGTGAAGATACAGTTCAACCGCGAGGAGGAGTTCCTGGCCCAGGCCACCCGCCAGCCGGTGGTCATGGAGGTGAGCCAGGGTTGCGACCACAACGGCCGGCTTGCCTTCCGCGACGTGCACATGCTCCTGGACAACGGCGGCTACACCAGTTGGGGGGCCACCACGCCCAGCGTGATGATGGTGCCCATCAGCTCGCTCTACCGCGTGCCCAACGTGCGCTATGTGGCCGATTGCGTCTACACCAACAACCTCTACGCCCAGGCCATGCGCGGCTATGGCAACCCGCAGGCCACCTTCGGCATAGAGTCCAACCTGGACCAGTTGGCCCTGGAGGCGGGTATCGACCCGGTCGAATTTCGGCTCATCAACGCCAACCAGGGCGGCGACGTCACCCCCCAGCGCTTCGTGGTCAAGACCTGCGGCTTGCCCGAGTGCATCGAAAAGGTGCGCGACGGCCTGGGCTGGCCAGAACACCGGAAGGCCCGCGAGGAGGGACGCAACCGTGACGGCCACAAGGTTCGCGGCCAGGGCGTGGCATCTTTGATCCACGTGGGCGGCGGTGCCCGGGTCTACCGCTCCGACGGTCACGGCATGATCATGAAACTGGACGACTTCGGTCAGCTCAAGGTATTCACCGGGGCGGTGGAGATCGGCCAGGGCAACGAGACGGTGCTCCGCCAGGTGGCGGCCGAGGCCGTGGGGCTATGCATCGAGGACGTGCAGGTGGTGAGCCACGACACCGACATCTGCCCCTGGGACGTGGGCACCCACGCCAGCCGGGCGGCCTTCATATCCGGCAACGCTGCCATCCAGTGCGCGGCCGAGCTGCGGCGCAAGATATTCGAATTGGCGGCGGCCCAACTGGAGGTGGGGCCCGACGACCTGGACCTGCGTCAGGGCATGGTCGTCGTGGCCCGGGGCGCCGAGGCCGAGGGGCAGCGCCTGGCCGTGACCGAAAAGGGCGAGAGCATACCCTTGTCCAAGGTTCTGCGCCGAGGCCACTTCAGCCCCCAGGGGCGCATGATCATAGCAGAGACCTTCTACGACCCGCCCAACGAGATGCTGGACAAGGAGTTCAAGGGCAACCTCTCCTGCTCCTGGGCCTTCGGGGCATCCGGCGTGGAGGTGGAGGTGGACCTGCAAACCGGCCAGGTGCGCATCCTCAAATACCTGGCGGCCCACGACGTGGGCAGGGCCCTGAACCCCATGCTGCTGGAAGGTCAAATCTACGGCGGCAGCATGATGGGCGTGGGCATGGCCTTGAGCGAGGAAGTGAAGCTGGAACGGGGAAGGCCGGTGAACGGCAACTTCCTGGACTACAAGCTGCTCACGGCCAAGGACCGGGTGCCCATCACGCCCATCATCGTGGAGACTGACGACCCGGCCGGGCCCTATGGGGCCAAGGGCGTGGGCGAGCCGGGCTGCGTGCCCTCGGCGCCGGCCATAGCCAACGCCATCTTCGACGCCGTGGGCGTGCGCATCAGCGAGCTGCCCATCACCCCGGAGCGGGTGCTAAGGGCCCTGCGGGAGAAGAAGGAGGATTACTGCCGCATCGCCCGGCCGGCCTGCTAGGCGGTCCTAGCCGCGCGCGCCGAAGACGGCCGTGCCCACCCGCACCAGGGTGGCGCCCTCGGCGATGGCCGCCTCGAAGTCGCCGCTCATGCCCATGGACAGCTCATCCATGGAGCCTGGCGGCAGACCAGGGGCCAGGCGTTGGGCCAGGCGGCGCAGGCCGGCGAAGATGGGGCGGGCCCGCTCGGGGTCGTCGAAAAATGGAGGCATGGTCATCAGGCCCTTGAGGCGCAGGCTGGCAAGGCCGGCCACACCCTGCACCAGGGCCGGAGCCTCCTCCGGCGCGCAGCCGGACTTCTGGGCCTCGCCGCCCAGGTTGACCTGCGCCAGTACCTCGATGGTCCGTCCCAGCTCGCGGGCGTGGCGGTCCAGGGCCTGGGCCAGCTTGAGGCTGTGCACGCTCTGCACCATGTCGAAGAGCTGGGCGGCCAGGCGGGCCTTGTTGCC
>JAKAGJ010000161.1 GCA_021815655.1 Deltaproteobacteria bacterium
CATGTGCTGTTGTACATAGTAGCTTCCTCCAAGCCTGGCGGTCAACTACAGCCTTGGGGGATGCCAAGGTCTGTGGCCCCCGATCTTCTGGAAGCTTTGCCAGGTTCCGATAGTAGGCCATGGCCCGTGGCATTACAGTCAACACATCAATATTAATAACTAATTAATATAGGAGGCAGTTGACATGGCCATCAAGGGTGCTCTAGCGCGGCCCAGGCCGCAGGACTCGTGGAGGCCTTTGCCAGCCAGGACCATTTGGCGCCGGGTGCTGAATATGCCACCCAGCGCACTTTTGAGAGTGCTGCACGGGGCGTCCTACCCCATGCAGCATCGGCTTGGCAAAAACGCGATTTTGCCAAGCCTCCCAAATCGCTCGCCTAGAACGGCTCGCAATTTGGCCGGCCGTCCATGGCCCGCTACGGCCGCTGCATGGCCAACGTGGTGTTTCACAGATTACCATCTGTTTTTATAGACCATATTTCTGTATCACCGTGCAGCGCCCTTCTTTTACGTTTGGCGGGGACGTCCGGAGGGCCGGCGGCGTGGGGCCGCGCGTCAAGGCCATCAACCGACCAGGCGCGGGATTGGCGGCAACGAGCGCGGGCACTTTGCCCCGGGCCTCGTCACCCCGTCGCAAGGCTTAACCGGCTGTCGCAAAACAGCCTGTTACGGCGAGGAAGGGGCTGCTCAACCGCGGGCCCCCAAAACCGGTGGAGCCTCAGAGCTCTCAAAGCTTAGCGCGTGCAGGAGGCGGTCAAACTCACCTTCAAACAGCTCAACGAGTTGACGCACCTGGCCCAGGTCTCCGGCCTTGGCGGAGGTTTCCACCAGGGCCGCCGCCCGGCTGGCCGCCACGGCGGAAAGGTTGGCCAACTCTCCCTTGAGTCCGTGGGCGCGCAGGCCGACCAATGCGGCGTCACCCTCCTGAATCGCCTGTTTTAGCTGAGCCAGCCTGTCGCTGGCCCCCTCCAGGAATACGGCCATGAGAGCCGACGTGATCTCCTGGTCTCCCCCCATCCTGGCCAGCAGGTCGTCCTTGTCGAAGACCGGCCAGTCGGGGTCCACTTCGGGTGCGGGCGGGGTATCCATTGACCGGCGACGGCCGGCCAGTTGTCTTTCCAACGCGGCGGCCAGTTCGTTGGTTCGCACCGGCTTACTCACATAATCATCCATGCCCGCGGCCAGGCAGCGCTCGCGGTCGCCAGCCATGGCGTTGGCGGTCATGGCGATGATGGGGATGCGGCCTATTTCACCAGCGATGGCCCTGATCTCCCTGGTGGCGGCGAAGCCGTCCATCTCGGGCATTTGGCAATCCATGAACACCAGATCGTAGGGAAACTTGGCCACCGCCTCCACGGCCTCGCGGCCGTTGCTGGCCACGTCCACCCTGTGGCCCTGCCTGGCCAACAGGTGTACGGCCACCTTTTGGTTGACCGGGTTGTCCTCGGCCAACAAGATGCGCGCTCGTCTGTGTGGCCTGCGCTCTGTCTTTATACTGGTGGCATCTTCTGGCGCGGCGGTGAGGGGCGCGGGGGCCACAAGCGACAATAGGCCCTGACGAAGGTTGTCCTGGCGGATTGGTTTGCTCAATACCGCCTCGAAGTAAGCATTAACCTGCTGCCGACCATGGCCCGAGGACGACATGGGGCAAAGGGCCGCCAAACTCAGCGGCCTTAAGTCAGGGTCATCCCGGATAGTCTTGGCCAGACTCAGGCCATCCAGGGATGGTGCTTGCAGGTCAATGAGGGCCAGCCTGAAAGGTGTTCCGGCCTCTTGCTCGGCGCGCAGCATTTGCAGGGCCTCATCAGCGCTGGGTGCCTGGGCGCAGGCCACATCCCATTCGGCCAAGGCGGCGGACAGGCCGGCCAGGGTGCCGGGATTTTCGCCCACGCACAGGACCCTGATCCCCGCCAAGGATGATAGGTCCGATTCGGACGGTTGAACCGCAGGCGGTGCCTCTTCCCAGGGCAGGATGAACCAGAACACGCTGCCTTGGCCCGCTTGGCCATCCATTCCTATGGTCCCGCCCATCATTTCCACCAAGCGCTTGCTGATGGACAGGCCCAGACCCGTCCCCCCGAAGCGCCGGGCGGTGCTGGCGTCCGCCTGGCTGAAGGGCGTGAAAAGGCGATGCCTTGCCTCTGGAGCCACGCCAATGCCGGTGTCATGCACCTCGAAGCGGGCCCAGGCGCGCCCATCTTCAGGCTCCCCTGGAATGACCCGCACTCCCACCTCGCCACGTTCGGTGAACTTCACCGCATTGCCCACCAAGTTGAACAACACCTGCCTAAACCGGGTGGGGTCGCCCCAGACCCAAGCCGGCAACCCCTTCTCCATGACCGACCAGAGTTCCAGTCCCTTGCCATGGGCGGCTTCGGCGGCGATGTCCAGCACCTCCTCCACCACCAAGCGCGGCTTGAAGGCCACCCGCTCCATCTCCAAGCGGCCGGCCTCGATCTTGGACAGGTCCAGGATGTCATTGATTAGCGCCAGCAGGGCCTCGGCCGAGGATCGGGCCGTCTCGGCGAAATGGCGCTGCTCAAATGACAGCTCGGCGTCCAGGAGCAGGCCGGTCATGCCGATCACCCCGTTCAGGGGGGTACGTAATTCGTGGCTCATGGAAGCCAGAAAAACGCTCTTGGCACGGGTTGCGCTCTCGGCCGCCTCCAGGGCCTGGTCCAATTCACGGTTGGCCTCCTTGATCTCCGTGAACTTCTCGCTAAGAACCACGCCCATGGTCTTGAGATTTTCGAATAGAGACTTGAACTCGTGGATATTGCTGTCAGGCCAGGTTATGTCCTGGTTCTCGGAAATCTTTTCGGGAAGACGGGTGGAGATCGACTGCAACTTTTCCAGCGGTGAGGTGACCCCCGCGCTTAACACGTGGGCCAAAACGATGGCCAGGATGACCGAGCACAGCATCCATACCATACTGTGGAATATTATCTTAAGAATGGTATCCCGGTATGGACCCACAGGGGTTTCCATCATGAGTTTCCAGGCTACCGGGCCGTGCAATCTGGTGACTTTGTAAAAAAACGATTCTTCCCACTGACACATTATGGGTACGTTGTTGGGTACTCCACGGGTATGCACCCGCAGAAGCCCGCGCGGTTGCTCCAGCAAGGGCATCAAGGTAAAGTTGTGCATCTCCTCGGGCAGAATATTTTTACGCGTGCTACAGATCGCCCGATTGAAACTATCGAACAATGTTATATCGGAGTCCCATTTGCTGACAACAAGCTTCAGCATGGGAACAATGGCTGAAAAATCCATAATTCCAAACGCATATCCACGCCATACCTTGCCGATGAAAATAGGCTGGGTTATGACCAGGACAGGTGTATTATGGTTGACTTTTGACAGGAATACGTCTGATATGAACGGTATCGACTTTTTTGTTTTTTGATAATAATAACGGCTGGACAAATCAAATCTTCCGGTGGGCAATCCCGTTAGGTCGGTCGCCGAATCCACCGTGGATGGCTTATCAGATGTATCGCAAATGCCGATACTCATAAAAGAACTGTTGGCGTTCCTGGTGGCCCTGACCATGTTATTGAGGTCAGACGAAGCCAAGGTCCCCTGCATCCCGGCGTAATTGGCTATGGATTTAATTGATTGCGAATTTTCATCCAGCCAGGATAATATAACCTCCTGCATGGCGGCCGCGGTCTGGTCAATATGGCGGGCGGCGGTTTCCTCGCTGGCCTTTAGCTCCTGGCGGCTAAAAGAAATGATGATGGCAATGGCAGGAATCAGGACTGAGCACGTAATAGTCAAGAACAGTATTTCGCGGTGCCGCACCAGGCCCCTATCTTCGGCAACATGTGATCTTTTCACCAACAGGACAAGGAGAGAAATTAAACTAGCGATGATGGCGTTTGATATTCCATTTATACCCTGTTTCAACATTATGACCAAGACGGTTTCTATGCTAATATCCATAACGTAATGATAGAATATCCATGCCAGTGGCATGCCGATGAATATCCAGTAAATCAAGTCTACGAATACCAAACCCAACTTGCTCTTTGAACTGATTACCGCTACAAAAATTGCTTCACATACTATTATTATCAACGCGTATGGATGGTTCCATAGTTGATAGGTATATGCCCCAGCCATTGCGGCCGAGACAATTCCATACCATGGCGGATAAAAAATGAGCAGCAGCATCGTAAAGATGCTGCCAAAGATGAAATCGACGTTGTAAGCGACGGTTATCTTGAAATAGTTGCCGGCTACCGAGCCTAGGATCAACAGCGCAATGACAACTAAATCCCTAGCCTTGATGGCGCGGAGGCCACCGCGGCTCGTTTCATTTTGGGGCCTTCTGGCTCTCACGATGTGCACCTGCTCTCAAGCGAGCGGCTTCAAAAGACCTATCTTCTTATTTTGAGGGGTGATTTTACTTTTCGCAGGGCAAATGGCCTGTGTCTTGTTTTTGGATAAGGTAGCACAAAATTGTTTTCTCGGCCAACCTCGTAACCGTTCTCGGCCGTTACCCAGTATTTTTCTTTCGGTAGTGGTGCGCCAACGGGGCCTTGCCGCGATTTTGGGGCCTGATATGGGATTATCGGCCGAATCTCTGGTGAACCGCCCCGGTTTTCCCGGAGGCTCTTTTAGTTGAGTCCGGCCACCCTGGCCGGGGCTTCTAGACTCTGATAATACGCCTGCTCGAACTCCACGGGTGGGACATTGCCTATGGGCTCGAGCAATCGGCGGTTGTTGAACCAGTCCACCCATTCCAGCGTTGCGAATTCCACGTCCTCGACCTGGCGCCAGGGGCCGCGCCGGCGGATCACCTCGGTCTTGTAAAGGCCGTTGATGGTCTCGGCCAAGGCGTTGTCATAGGAGTCCCCCACGCTTCCGACCGAGGGCTCAATGCCTGCCTCGGCCAAGCGCTCAGTGTAGCGGATCGAGACGTACTGGACGCCGCGGTCGCTGTGGTGCACCAGGTTGTCGATACCCGGGCGAGCCCACAACGCCTGCTCCAAGGCGTCCAAGGCCAGATCGGTGCGCAGGGAAGCGGAAACTCGCCAGCCCACGATCATGCGGGCGAACACATCGATCACGAAGGCCACGAACACAAACCCGCGCCAGGTGGCCACGTAGGTCAGATCAGCTACCCAGAGCTCGTTGGGCCGGCTGGCGGTGAAGTCACGCTTCACCAGATCGGCCGGCCGGGCGGCGCTGTCATCGGGCACGGTGGTCTTGAACTTCTTGCCCCGCACGGCGCCGTGCAGCCCCATGGCCCGCATCAGGCGCTCAACCGTGCAGCGGGCCACATCCACGCCCTCGCGGTGCAACTGCCGCCAGACCTTGTCAGCACCGTAGACCTGGAAATTGGCCACCCAAACCCGACGAATGTCCGAACGCAGCAGCGCATCCCGCCGCAGACGTGGAGGCAGGTGGCCAGGGTCAGCCTTGCGCGCCTTCTGCTCATAGTAAGTGGACGGGGCGATCGGCAACATCGCGCAGATCGGCGCGACCCCGTAGGCCTCACGATGGATGTCGATGAACGACACCTTCACTTCGGTCGGCGGTCCAACTCCGCCTGAGCAAAAAAAGCTGAGGCCTTGCGCAGGATATCATTGGCTCGTCGCAACTCTCGGTTCTCGCGCTCAAGCTCCTTCAGCCGCTTGCGCTCGTCGCTGGTCAGCCCTGGCTTGAGACCCTGGCCCCGCTGGGCCTGGAGAACCCAATTGCGAAGGGTTTCCCCGGTGCAACCGATCTTGGCCGCGATCGAGCTGATGGCCGCCCATTGCGAGCTGTATTCCCCGGTGTGCTCCGCCACCAGCCGAACCGCCCGCTCCCTCACTTCTGGCGAATACCTGGTTTGCTTGCCATGACTCCATCCTCTCAAGATTCGGAGTCTCCGGCAATCCCGGGGCGGTTCAGGTCAACCTCTGAGGCAGGGTCGCACAGGCGTTCCACGGTGAGGTGGTCCCCATTCTTCGGACAGCTACCCTGCGGCAACAAGAGAGTGCTCCGGGGTCCACGACGGCTTTCTGGCTCCATCAGTATATGAGAAAAGGCCTC
>JAKAGJ010000162.1 GCA_021815655.1 Deltaproteobacteria bacterium
GCTGATGTCCGTGCTCCTGGTGGCCGCGGTCATGGCCATTTCCACCGCGGTGGCCTATTTCATCCTGGACCGCCAGAGCGGCGAGGCCGCCAGCCAGGTGATCGGCAAATCCTTCACCCTGATCCAGGAGGAGTTGCAGGCCGGGCAGGCCAAGCTGGCCAAAGGTGTGTCGCAACTGGCCGGCATGGACAAGATCCCGGTCAACGTCAAGTACCTGGTCGAGTACGGCGGCAAGACCAAGGAGCCCGAGCTGCGCCCCACCTACGGGGAGGTGGTGCAGACCATGGAGAACTCGGTCCTGGCCCAGGGCTTCTGGAAGGTGGCCATCTACGGGCCCGCGGGAGAGCTCATGGCCTGGGCCGTCAGCCAGGACGGTGGCGTGCTCCTGGGCTATGCCCAAACCCAGCCCCAGTATCAGCGCCGCTTCAAGCTGATAAAGCCCGGTGAGGAGTTGAACCTCAACAATTGGCAAGATAGCGGCACCCCCGGCAGCGAATTCCCCCAGAACCGGGCCGCCAAGGGCCGGGAGGAGAGCGCCAGCACCCTGGTCCTGGAGGGCCAGGCCTTGTGCCTGATGTCCCAGGCCCCGGTGCTGGGCGATGTGTATAACCGCGAAACCAATAGCTTCGACACCAAACCCGTGGGGCTGGTGGTGGCCCTGGTGCGTCTGGATGAGGCCCAGGTGCGGCGCCTGGCCAGGCTTGGCGGCACCGGCGTGAACATCTACACCAGCCAGGGGCTGAGCGTGGGCACCGAGCCCGGCCTGGCGCGGCCCAGCCGCAACTGGGATGCCGCGCCCGAGAAGTATGACAGTCATTTGACCGAGGTCCAGGCGGAGAAGGCCAGCTACTACGAGGGCCTGATGGGCTTGAGCGGCGGCGGCAAGCGCCTGGCCGCCGTGGCCTGCCTGTATTCCAAGGAGGCGGCCAACCGCAACAGCCAGCAGATGATAAAGCTTCTGGCCCTGGCGGCCCTGGCCTGCGTGCTCCTGACCGTGCCCGGGGCCTGGATATTCGCGCACCGTCTGGCGCGGCCCCTCAACCAGGCCATCGCCGAGCTGGACGACATGTCCCAGCAGATGAGCGCCGCCGCCGGCCAGGTCAGCGCCGCCAGCCAGTCCCTGGCCCAGAACGCCAGCACCCAGGCTGGCTCCCTGGAGGAGATCAGCGCCGCCCTGGCCGACACCACCGGCCGCGCCCAGCAGAATTCCAGCAACGCCCAGGAAGCCGACCGCCACGGCCGGCAGGGCATAGAAAATCTGCAAAGCGCCAACCAGTCCATGAAGACCCTCAAACAGTCCATGCGCGAAACTTCCGAGGCCGGCGACAACGTGGTCAAGGTGGTGCAGACCATCGACGCCATCGCCTTCCAGATCAACCTGCTGGCCTTGAACGCCGCCGTCGAGGCGGCCCGGGCGGGAGAGGCCGGGGCCGGCTTCGCGGTGGTGGCCGGCGAGGTGCGCAACCTGGCCATGCGCTCGGCCGAGGCCAGCCACAATACCCATACCCTGGTGGAAGACATCATCCAGAAAATCAAGGTGGGCTCGGGGGTGGTGGAAAAGACCGACCAGCTTTACGGCAAGGTGGCCCTGGGCGTGCAGGCCGTGACCGGCCTGGTGGGCGAGATCGCCGCGGCCAGCCAGGAGCAGCTGGGCGACATCGAGCAGGTGGGCTCGGCCATCCAGTCCATCAACCAGGGCACCCAGCAGGGCGCCGCCAACGCCCAGGAGTCGGCCAGCGCCAGCGAGGAGATGAGCGCCCAGGCCATGCACCTCAAGGGGCAGGTGGAGATCATGAGGAGCCTGATCCAAGGCGGCAAAAATGGAGCGGGCGAGCGGGACGACTAGCCCCCTGCCCGCCCGCCCCGCTTGGCGCGCCCTCAGGCTATGGACAGCAGGCCCTTGACCTTTTGCACCTTGGCCTCCATGCCGGCCTGGCGCTCTATCATGATACGCTGGGCCGCCGGCGGGCCGGCCCCGTGCATGGACTCGATGAGGTAGCCCACGGCCCCCGCCCCGGCGGTGAGGTTCTCGATGAGCCTGAGCACCTTGACCCGATCCAGCACCTGGTAGTCGGGCTGGGCCGCCAGGTATTTGAGCAGGTAGGGGCTGGTTTCGGGGTTGGCCAGGTCAGCCGCCGAGGGCAGGGTGCCCAATAGGCCGCCAGCCACGTCGGTGGCCAGGCGGGCGATCTCGTAGGGCAGACGGGTGACGTTGAGCTTGCAGACGTTGGCCAGGAGCAAGTCCACCAGATAGTTGCCCGCCGCCGTGGGCCGGCCCTCGTGAGAGCAGGCCAGGCCGCAGGCGTAGAGCGTCTCGTTGAGATGATTCATCTCGATGATCTTTTCGCGGATGTGGCTGGCCTTGTCCACGCCGTTCATGCGCGCCATCAGGGCCGTGGCGCCGATGAGCACGTCGCCCACGCCCACCTTGCAGCCGCCGTAGCTCTGGCGGTGGTAGGAGGCGAAGCGCTCCACCAGGGTACCGCTGAACTCCACCTCGCCGTCCAGGAAAACCCGCTCGTCCGGCACGAAGACGTCCTCGAAGACGGTCATCACCTCCTGGCCGCCGAAGACCGGGTTGCCCACGTCCAGGGTATCGGCCTCCAGCTTGCGGGTGTCGCTGGCCTGGCGGCCATAGATGTAGCGCACGCCTGGGGCGTTCACTGGCACCGCGCAGCAGATGGCCCAGGCTTCCTCGCCGGGGCGCATGGCCATGGTGGGCATGACCAGTATCTCGTGGGAGTTGAGCATGCCGGTCTGGTGCAGCTTGGCCCCGCTGATGACCACGCCGCCCGGGCGGCGCTCCTTGACCCGCAAAAAGAGGTCGGGGTCCACCTGGTCCTTGGGGCGCTTGCCGCGGTCGCCCTTGGGGTCGGTCATGGCCCCGTCCACCACCAGGTCCTGGCGCTGCACCCAGGCCCAGTAATCGCGGAAGCGGGCATGGTAGCTGGTGCCGTGTTTCTGGTCGCAGTCAAAGGTGGTGCTATAGACGGCGTTGGCCGCGTCCATGCCCACGCAACGCTGGAAGCAGCAGCCGGTGGAGGCCCCGCAGTGGCGCTGCATCTTCACCTTGTTCACCAGGTCCTGGCTGCTCAGGTGCAAATGGGTGAAGCGGTTCACCTCCTCCTGGCACAAGGGCGACACCACCCGGAACAGATCGCGGGTGGCGGGGTCGTGGGCCGCGTCGTAGGTGAAGGCCACCGCCTGGCGGGAGGGTTGCACCAGCCCGTGGCCGGCCAACTCGCCGGTGGGCCGCCCTAGGATATGGGCCGAGATGTTTAAGGATTCCAGGGATCGCAGATACTGCTCGCCGGTCTTGAGGGCCATGGCCGCACACTCCGCTTTTGGGTGGGGTCTTTAAGGAAAGCATACATATAATGCGCATCCTCCGCCAGGATATATTGCAATCTTAAGCAATGTATATATAATGTTGAGACATCTACGTATAGTCATGATATACGTATAGTCACGCTATACGTTACTATCTGGCGCCGGCAGCCTTAGCCAGATGGTGGCCCCTCAACACAGCAATTGGGAGACAGTCATGGGCACCAACCATTTCCGCCGCGACGGCCGCGACACCAAATTCGTGCTTTTCGAGCACCTGGGCATTGACCGCCTGCTCAAGTACGAACAGTTTCAGGACTTCAGCGTGGAAGACCTGAGCATGATAATCGAGGAAGGCCTCAAGGTGGGACGCGAGGTGCTGGGGCCGGCCTTGCAGGACGGCGACCGCATCGGCTGCTCCTACGCCGACGGCGTGGTTACCACCCCCGATAGTTGGAAGGATTGCTGGAAGGTCCTGACCGAGAACGGCTGGCCGGCCGCGGGTCAGAGCCCCGAGTTCGGCGGCCAGGGTTTGCCGATCATCGTCAGCGGCTTGGTCAACGAGATATTCGCCAGCGCCAACATGGCCGTGATGACCTTCCCGGGCCTGAGCATCGGCGCCGGCCACCTCATCGAAACCTTCGGCACCGATGAGGACAAGGCCCTGTTCGTGGAGAGCATGTACACCGGCCGCTGGGGCGGCACCATGTGCCTGACCGAGAACGACGCCGGATCGGACGTGGGCGCCGCGCGCAGCAAGGCCTTCCCCGGCGCCGACCCCGACAATCCCCGCATCTACAAGATCGAGGGCACCAAGCGCTTCATCACCTGCGGCGAGCACGACCTTACCGAGAACATCATCCACCTGGTCCTGGCGCGCATCGAGGGCGGTCCCGCCGGCACCAAGGGCCTGAGCCTGTTCATCGTGCCCAAGATATGGGTCAACCCCGACGGCTCCCTGGGCGAGCCCAATGATGTCTTCTGCACCGGCATCGAGCACAAGATGGGTATCCACGGCTCCAGCACCTGCTCGCTGAACTTCGGCGAGAAGGGCCACTGCCGGGGCATCCTCTTGGGCGAGCCCCACAGCGGCATGGCCAAGATGTTCCAGATGATGAACGGCGCCCGCATCGGCTGCGGCATCCAGTCCACCGGTATCGCCACCAGCGCCTACGACAGCGCCCGCGCCTACGCCAAGGAGCGCATCCAGGGCGCGCCCCTGACCAACCGCCACGGCGGCGGCGTGCCCATCATCCAGCACGAGGACGTGCGCCGCATGCTCCTGAACCTGAAGTCCGGCACCGAGGCCATGCGCGCCCTTCTGGCCTACCTGCTGTTCAACGAGGATATGGCCAGCTATGACCCAGACCCCGAGGTCCGCCAAGCCGCCTCCGGCAGGGTGGAGCTTCTGACCCCTCTGGTCAAGGCCTACAACACCGACCTGGGCTATCAGCTCACCCGCGACGCCATACAGGTGCTGGGAGGCTCGGGCTATTGCAGCGACTTCCCGGTGGAGCAAAACGCCCGCGACATCAAGATTCTTTCCATCTGGGAGGGCACCAACTACATCCAGGCCCTGGACCTGGTGGGGCGCAAGCTGCCCATGGCCGGGGGCAAGATATTCCAAGGTGTCATGGGAGAGCTGATCGGCATGGCCCGCGCCAACGCGCAGGATGCGGACTTCGCGGCCGATTTCGGCCTGCTGGAGAAGGCGGCCAAGATGGTGGGCGATTTTGCCCAGCGCTTCACGGGCTACTTCAAGGAGGGGCGCGTCTCCCTGGTGCCCATGTACGCCACCCGCTTCCTGGACTGTTTCGCCGAGGTTATTCTGGCCAAGCTGATGCTGGAGCAAGGACTGGTGGCCCGCGCCAAGTTGGCCCAGGTGGACCCCAACTCCGCCGACGGCGTCTTCTACCGCGGCAAGATGGCCAGCACCAAATTCTTCTGCCGCAACATACTCACCAACGTTTTCGGCCGCTACCAGGCGCTGTTGCAGGAGGACCTCTCGGCCTTGGAAGTGCCCGAGGAGGCCTTCTAGCCGGCCCGGCCACGGCCAACCCTTTACCTGCCCCCCCTGACCCAATCCGGAAAGAATACGCGGGCGTTCTGGATGACGGACAGGGGGGGCAGGATGTATCTTGCCCGGCCCGCGCTCCGGCCAAGCCGGCGCGCGGGCCAGTTGAGACGGCCACTGGGAATGGGGTTATTTTATCTTATCTGATATCAGACACTAACCACACGAAACAAACATACTTTGACCATGCAATGGCCACCGCGGGCCATGGATGGCCCGCCAAATCGCGAGACTGACCAGGCCAGCGATTTGAGAGGCTTGGCAAAACCAGGTTTTTGCCAAGCCGATATTACGCAGGGCGGGAGCCCGCGCGATGCTCTCAGTTGGGATAGGCCAGGGCCAGGGTGGTGAAAATCAGGGGATAGCTGTCCACCTGGCGGCGGTGGGCGTAGAGCATCAAGGCCGCCGTGGCCACCTTGGGCAGCTGGGGGCGCAGGTCCAGGTGCACGCCTCGGGGCAGGGGCTGACAGGCAGCCTGCCCCTGCTCGGCGGCCAAGCGGCATTCCAGAAAGCGGGCCAGCCAGGAAGGCGCCGGCTGGGTAAGGTCTGGTTGCGGGCCTTGCTGGCTGCTGGCATGGGCGCTTAAGCTGACAAG
>JAKAGJ010000163.1 GCA_021815655.1 Deltaproteobacteria bacterium
GTGCGCAACCTGTGCATGAGCTTGAGCCTCATGGGCTTCCTGAAACCCAGCGTATTCCGTGACCGGCAGATGGCCAGCCAGCTGTGGCTGCACTCCCTGGCCGTCTCCCTGGCCGCCCGGCTCCTGGCCCAGAAGGGCCGCTCCCTGGACCCCGAGGTGGCCTACACCGCCGGGCTCTTGCACGACATCGGCAAGGTGGTGCTGGCCGCCTTTTACCCCGACGAGGTGGAGAATCTGCAACAGCTCCTGGCCCAGGGCGGCAAGTCTTTTGCCGAGGCCGAGCACGAACTGGAGCTTTCCCACGCCGAGGTGGGCAAGCTCCTGGCCGAGCACTGGAAGCTGCCGGCCATCCTGACCCAGGTCATCAGCCGCCACCACGCCCCCCACGCCAACCTGGAGTACTTCCCCATGGTCAGCGCCGTGCACGCCGCCGACTACCTGGCCCATGGCCTGGGCTTCAATGACGGCTACCGGCACGATGCGCCCAAGCTCAACCCCAAGGCCCTGGAAGCCTTGAACATGGACATCCCCCAGTTCAAGGAGTGCGCCGCCGCCATGGCCCAGTGCCGGGGCCAGGTCGAGGAACTCTGGCAGCAGATGCTCCAGGGGGCCACCGCCTAGCCTGGCCCCCCGGCCCCCCGCCGTTGGCCAGGAGCGTCTCTCACCCCAGCCTACATTTTTTGCTCAGCCGATTGACTTGCCCGCGCCGGGTGGGCTAAGCTGGCCCATGAGGCTTTATAGGCCTAACCTCGTGATACGCGGGGTGATTTATGAAATGATCCCGGCGGGGGGCCGGTAGCCTCCGCCCCTTTCACCAGCGCCGTCTGGCCGGGTCAGGCACACCGGCGCTGGCCTCCCTAGGCAGGAGTCAGCCCATGAACGCCTTGACCCTGGTCTTCGTGTCACTATGCGTCTTCGCCATTGCCTACCGCTTCTACGGCCTGTTCATGGCCAACAAGGTCCTGGGGCTCAAGATCGAACGCCTGACCCCGGCGGTGAAAATGGCCGACGGCCACGACTACGTGGCCACCAACAAGTTCGTGCTCTTTGGCCACCATTTCGCGGCCATCGCCGCCGCCGGCCCGCTGTTGGGCCCCGTGCTGGCCGCCCAGTTCGGCTACCTGCCCGGGGCCCTGTGGATCATCGTGGGCTGCGTGCTGGGCGGGGCCGTGCACGACATGGTGGTGCTGTTCGCCTCGGTGCGCCACAAGGGGCACAGCCTGGCCAAGATCGCCGAGACCGAGATCAGCAAGCCCGTGGGCATCGTGGCCTCCTACGCCGTGCTCTTCATCCTCATCCTCACCCTGGCCGGCCTGTCCATTGCCGTGGTCAACGCCATGCACGACAGCGCCTGGGGCACCTTCACCGTCTTCGCCACCATGCCCATCGCCCTGTTGATGGGCGTGTACCTGCACGTCTGGCGGCACAACGACGTGCGCGGGGCCACCATCATCGGCGTGGTGCTGTTGTTCCTGGCGGTGCTGGCCGGTCCCTACGTGGTGGCCCACCCCGCCCTCCGGCACATGTTCACCCTGAGCAAGACCCAAATATCGCTCATCATACCCCTCTACGGCTTCGTGGCCTCGGTGCTGCCGGTGTGGCTTCTCCTCTGCCCCCGCGACTATCTCTCCACCTACCTCAAGATCGGCACCATCACCATGCTGGCCGGAGGCATCTTCTTCGTGCGCCCCGACCTTTTGATGGAGCCGGTGACCAAGTTCGTGGGCGGCGGCGGACCCATCATCCCCGGCGCGGTCTTCCCCTTCGTCTTCATCACCATCGCCTGCGGGGCCATCTCCGGCTTCCACGCCATCATCGGCACGGGCACCACCCCCAAGATGATCGGCAGCGAAAAGGACATCCTCTTCGTGGGCTACGGCGCCATGCTCACCGAGGGCTTCGTGGCCATCATGGCCCTGATCGCCGCCTGCGTGCTGGTGCCGTCCGACTACTTCGCCATCAACGCCGCCCCGGCGGTTTTCGCCAAGCTGGGCATGCACACGGTCAACCTGCCGGACCTGGCCAAGGCCGTGGAGGAGAACGTGCAGGGCCGCCCCGGCGGCGCCGTGTCCCTGGCCGTGGGCATGGCCTACATCTTTTCCTCGGTGCCCTTCATGAAGCACCTCATGTCCTACTGGTACCATTTCGCCATCATGTTCGAGGCGGTCTTCATCCTCACCGCCGTGGACACCGGCACCCGCGTGGGGCGCTTCTTCCTGCAGGAAATGATCGGCGCGGTCATACCCAAGTTCCTGGAGAAGCGCTGGTGGCCGGGCATCATCATCACCAGCGCCATCTTCACCGGGGCCTGGGGCTATCTGGTCTACACCGGCGACATCACCACCATCTGGCCCTTGTTCGGCATGAGCAACCAGCTACTGGCCAGTAGCGGGCTCATCATCGGCACCACCATGATTATCCGCATGAACAAGGCCAAGTACGCCTGGATGACCGCCGTGCCGGGCATCATCCTGGCCATCATCACCATGTGGGCCGGCTATCTCAACGTGGTGAACAACTACCTGCCCGCCCACATGTACCTCCTGGTGACCCTGTCGGTCATCATCATGATCCTGATGGTCATCGTCTTCGTGGGGGCCTTCAAGCGCTGGGCCGAGCTGCTCAAGATGCAGAACCCGGTGCTCGACCCCTACGGCGAGCCGGTGCTGGAGGTGGTGCAGGAGTAGCCGGGTGCCATTACCGGGCCAGCAAGGCCGTCCATGGCCTTGCTGGCCTATCGGCCGGGCAAAAGCGCGACTCCACCCCACAAAGCTGACGCTTTGTGGGGGCCCCAGGTTTTGCCCGGCCTCCCGGGCGCTGCCGCGCCCGGCGGGCCATCCTGGCCCGCTGAGGTGCCTGCGCTCGATGGATCATATTGCTCGTGAGCGGGCCATAACCCCTTGTCGCGGGAGGAAGTCATGACCGTACAAGCCCAGCCCTGGATCTGTCCCAAGTGCCAGGCGCAAAACGATGCCGACTTCACGGCCTGCCGCCTGTGCGGCACCAAGAACCCGCTCATCCTTCAGCCCGGCCAGGGCATCTGCGCTGGCTGCGGCCAAGTGCACGACAAGACCTGCTGCCCCATGTGCGGCAGCGACGAATTCCTGCAATTGTAGGGATGGAACGCGGGCGGAAAAAGCGGGGGGGCCGGATGGCTTCCGGCCCCCTTTATGACCCAGGTATCAGAAACTTAACGCAAAAAACTAACTAAAAACTCTGGTGTCCGCGCTTTGGCAGCGCGGGTAATGGCCTTACCTGCGGGGCTTGGCTTCGTTGACGGTCAGGTCGCGCCCACCCATGTTGTAGCCATGGAAGCGCTGGATGGCCTGCTTGGCCTCCTCGGGGGAACTCATTTCCACGAAGCCGAAGCCGCGGGAACGGGAGGTTTCCCGGTCCGTGATAACACGGGCGGAAATCACAGCGCCCACCTGGCTGAAGAGGTCGCGGAGGTCGCTGTCGCCGGTGTTGAACGGAAGATTACCAACATAAATATTCATTAAACCAAATCCTTTTCTTGCCTGAGTCAAGCAAAGCGTACCAGCCCCCAGGTGTTTTGCCATAATTATTAATTAACGTTGAAAAAAAAGTGGCCGCCCGGCCGCGGCTTCCCGGCGGGCGGGCGCCAGCCACTTTTGGAGGGGCGCCGGTGGGCTTTTAACCAGGGCCGGCCCAGGCCCAGGCTCCCCACCCACGGCGGCCGCCTGGGCCTAAGCCGGCCCAGACACTACTTTTGGCTTGCATTGACTGGCCTCTCTCATAGAATATCGAACAGTGTCGAAAATCTGACGCTAGCCTTGGTCACGCCCCCGCCAGAGGAAAACATGCCGTCCAGCCAGCACAACGTGTCCATACTCATCGCCGAAAAGCGCGCCGCGGCCGCTCAACGCATGCAAGCCATCCTGGCCCAGCGGGGGCACGAGGTCAGCATCTGCCAGAGCGCCGAGGAGTGCCTGGCCCTGGCCGAGCAGAATTATTTCGACCTCATCTTTTTAGCCGAGCGCCTGGCCGGGGCCTCCACGGCCCAGTTGGTGGCCCGGCTGGTGGATTTGTTCCCCGAGACCATCGTGAGCATCATCTCGCCGGAGCCTACGGTGCCGGCCGCCGTGGAGGCCCTGCGCCTGGGGGCCTTTGACTTCGTGCCCGACCCCCAGGACGAGGACAGTCTGGTCTACGCCGTGGAGCAGGCCCTGCAATACCGGCGGCTGCGCCGCGAGAGCGGCGAGCGCCGGCGGGAGATCAACCAGAAGTACGACGTGCAGAACATCGTGGGCCAGTCGCGCCCCATGCAGGACGTCTTCCGCATGATCCACAAGGTGGCGGCCACCGACGCCTCGGTGCTGATCCTGGGCGAGAGCGGCACCGGCAAGGAGCTGGTGGCCCGGGCCATCCACGCCCAGTCGGGCCGCGCCGAGCGCCCCCTGGTGCCGGTGAACTGCGGGGCCATCCCGGCGGAACTCTTGGAGAGCGAACTCTTCGGCCACGAGAAGGGCGCCTTCACCGGGGCCATCAAGACGCGGCTGGGGCGCTTCGAGCTGGCCGAGGGGGGCACCATCTTCCTGGACGAGGTGGGCGACATGTCGCCCATGTTGCAGGTCAAGCTCCTCAGGGTCTTGCAGGAGCACCAGTTCGAGCGCATCGGCGGCACCAAGACCATCAACGTGGACATCCGGGTCATCGCCGCCACCCACCGCGACCTGAAAAAGCGCGTGGAGGAGAACACCTTCCGCGAGGACCTCTACTACCGCCTCAACGTGGTGCCCATCAAGGTGCCGCCCCTGCGCGAGCGGCGCAGCGACATCCCCCTCCTGGCCGACTATTTCCTGGAGCGCCTGGGTCGTCTCAAGGGCCTGGGGCACAAGCGGCTGCACGCCGAGGTGCTGGAGCGGCTCATGCGCCACCGCTGGCCGGGCAACGTGCGCGAGCTGGAGAACCTGCTGGAACGCCTGGTAATCCTCTCCGAGGGCGACCTGATCCTCCTGGAGGACCTGCCCCCCAAGCTGGCCGGGCCGGCGGCCTTGCCGCCCCTGGAGCCGGCCGAGGCCGCGGCCCTGGCCTGCGCCGCCCCGACCCCGCCGGCCCGCGAGTTCCCCGACGAGGGCCTGGACTTCAACGCCGCCGTGGACGACTTCGAGCGGCGCCTGATCCTCACCGCCCTGGAGCGCACCGGCTGGGTCAAGAACCAGGCCGCCACCCTGCTGCGGCTCAACCGCACCACCCTGGTGGAGAAGATAAAGAAAAAGGGCATCAACGCCCCCGGCGACCAGGCCCTGGTGTAGTTGGGCCATGGGGGGCACGTGGCCCCCGCGCCCCGGTCCTCTCCCCCCGGTGGGGCGGGGGAGAATAAGGCGGTAAGCCTCATAAACCGTGCCGCAACCCGCTCGGGAGCCGCCGGCCTCGGCCCCGTCATGGCCCGGCCGGGGGTGCCCGGCTGGTGGTTTTTTGACGCCCCGGTAGGGCCTCGCGTGGATTTGGGGTTCTTTATATAGCGATTATTATAGGTTATAGAATTGCCCCTCCTTGAGCCTCCTTGGCACCCATCTTGCTCATCCGCAAGGCGGACTTTTGCGCGAACCCTTAGCCAAGGAGCCGGCCTCATAGGCAATTGGCGCAAATACGGCCTGCTGGCGCTGTTTTTCCTGGCCCTCTGGGGCGGGCCGGGCCAAGCCCTGGCCACCCAGATCACGGCCTGGCAACTGGCGCGCGAGGGGCAGGCCACGCGGCTTATCTTCAATGCCGACGCGCCCTTGGACTACCAGGTCGAGCTGAGCGACCCCCAGACCGTGGTGCTGCACCTGCCTGGAGTCAGCCAGGCCCCGGTGATGCCCGCCGAGTTGAAGAACGACCCCCTGATCCGCTGGGTGGAGGTGCAACCCACCTCCAAGGGCCTGGACCTGGTGATCCACACCAAGGGGCCGGGCTTGACGGTGCTGCCCTTCTATGAGGCCGCCAACCGCCGCCTGACCCTGGAACTGGGCGGCCCGCCATCCCAGCA
>JAKAGJ010000164.1 GCA_021815655.1 Deltaproteobacteria bacterium
CGGCACCCTGATCCAGCACCTGAAAGAACACCTGCTGCACACCGACCTGAAGCCCGAGGACAAATTCTTCTACTTCACCACCTGCGGCTGGATGATGTGGAACTGGCTGGCCACGGGCCTGGCCACGGGCTGCACGCTGCTGCTCTACGACGGCTCGCCCTTCTACCCCGGACCCGAGGCCCTGTTCCAGTTGGCCCAGGAGGAGGGCATGACCATCTTCGGCACATCCGCCCGCTACCTGGCCGCCGTGGAGAACAGTGGCCTCAAGCCCCGCGAGCGCTTCGACCTCGAGCCGCTCAAGGCCATGCTCAGCACCGGCAGCCCCCTGTCCATCGAGAGCTTCAAATACGTCTACCGCGACATCAAACCGGACATCTGCCTGTCCTCCATCAGCGGCGGCACCGACATCATAAGCTGCTTCGCCGGCGGCAACCCCATCGGCCCGGTCTACGCCGGACAGTTGCAGGCCCCCGGCCTGGGCATGGCCGTGCAGGCCTGGGACGAAACCGGCCAGCCGGTGATCGGCCAGAAGGGCGAGCTGGTCTGCGTCAGGCCCTTCCCCTCCATGCCCATCTACTTCTGGAACGACCCCGGCGACCAAAAGTACCTGGCGGCCTACTTCAGCGTGTACCCCAATATCTGGCACCACGGCGACTTCTGCGAGGTGACGCCAGAGGGCGGCGTGGTGATGTACGGCCGCTCCGACGCCACCTTGAACCCCGGTGGCGTGCGCATCGGCACCGCCGAGATATACCGTCAGGTTGAGAACTTAAGCGAGATCGCCGACAGCCTGGTGGTGGGCCAGGACTGGGACAACGACGTGCGCGTGGTGCTTTTCGTCAAGCTGAACGCCGGCGTGGCCTTCGACGAGGCGCTGGTCAAGAAGATCAAGAACGTCATCCGCCAGAACACCACCCCCCGCCACGTGCCGGCCAAGATCATCCCCGTGGCCGATATCCCCTACACCATCAGCGGCAAGAAGGTGGAGCTGGCGGTGCGCAACGTGGTGCATGGCAAGCCGGTCTTGAACAAGGACGCCCTGGCCAACCCGGCCTCCCTGGACCTGTTCGCCAACCTGCCGGAACTCCAGAGCTGAGCCTCTTTTGATTTCAGACCCTTAAGGCCAGGCGTCCCCACAGGGGCGCCTGGCCGCCGGGGGCTTGACCCAGACCCGCGCCGGGGGTATCACAATGCCCGAGACACGGATGCGCCGGCCCCTGGCCGGACCGGCCCGTCCACAGCGCGGGAGGGGGTCATGTTCACGCGCGTAATCTTAAGAACCTGTCTGGCGGCGGCCCTCTTGACCGCCAGCCTGCTGTGGCTGTGGCAGGTGGACGGCCAGCACGGCCATCCTCCGCGGTATGTGGGCCAGGACTATGCGCCTCTGACCAAGGAGCTGAGACGCGAGGCGGCCAACTATCCCCAGGAGCCCCGTGACGCCGACTCCAGGGAAAGCACCCTGGCCGACCCCGAAACGGCCACGGATCGGGAGTACCGCTGGGAGTGCTTGCTGGCCGAGGACGAGCCGGCCAACCGGCGCCGGCCCGGGGTGGCCAAGATGCCGGAGGTCTGAGGCGCCGCGCCGTTAGCCCTGGCGGGCCAGCACCCGGCGCACCTGGCAGGCCAGCCGCGCCGCCGAGGCCGGCTTCAAGAGCACCGCCGCCACCCCGGCCGCCTGTAGGCTCTCGGGGGTGAGCTGATCGCTGAAGCCGGTGGTGAGGATCACCGGCAGGCCGGGGCGCAGCTCGTGCAGGCGCCGGGCCAGGTCCAGGCCGGTGAGCAAGGGCATGGTCTGGTCGCTCAAGACCAGGTCGAAGGCCTCCGGCTCCTGGCTTACCAGGGCCAGGGCCTCCAGGGCGCTGGTGGTTGGGCTCACCTGATAGCCCAGGCGGCCCAGCAGCCCCGCGGCCAACTCCACCAGGGAGCGCTCGTCATCCACCACCAGGATGCGTTCCCCCCGGCCCAGGGGCTGTTCCTCGGGGGGGCTGTCCGCCGGCGATATCTCAGCCGAAACCCAAGGCAGGTAGACGCTGAAGGTGGCGCCCTGGCCGGGGCTGGTTTCCAGGTCGATGGCGCCCCGGCTGGCGCGCACTATGCCGTGCACCACCGACAACCCCAGGCCGGTGCCCTGGCCCACGCCCTTGGTGGTGAAGAAGGGCTCGAAGATGCGCTCGCGCACCTCGGGGGTCATGCCCGGGCCGGTGTCGCGGACCTTGAGCAGCACGTGGGGGCCGGGCTTCAGGTCCAGGCCGGGCGGGGGCTCCTCCACCTCCTGAAAGCCCACGGAAACCGTCAGCCGCCCGCCCTGGTCGCCCATGGCCTGGCTGGCATTGGCGCAGAGATTCATCAGCACCTGGTGCATCTCGGTGGGGTCGGCCAGCACCATGGCCGGACGGGGGTCGATCTCCGGCACGATGATTACCGTGGCGGGCAGGGAGGCCCTGAGCAGGCTCAAGCCCTCGCGCACCACCTGCCCCAGGTCCAGGGGCTCCTGCTGCTGCTCGGAGCGGCGGCTGAAGGCCAGTATCTGCCGTACCAGCTCGCGGGCGCGCTCGCCGGCCTTGAGCACCTGCTCCAGGTGGGACTGCACCGGGTGCTTTGGCTCCAGCTCCTGGCCGGCCAGCTCGGTGTAGCCCATGATGGCGGCCAGGATGTTGTTGAAGTCGTGGGCCACGCCGCTGGCCAGGGTGCCGATGGCCTCCATCTTTTGCGAGCGCCTGAGCTGGCCCTCCCGCTCCACCTCCTGGGTGATGTCGTGCTCCACCTGCACGTAGTTGATGACCCGTCCCCCGGGGTCGCGCACCGGGGTGATGGTGGTTTCGCACAGATAGGTGCCTCCCTGGGGGCGGGGCCATTCCACCCGCCCCGACCAGGCCTGCCCCAGGGCCTCCAGACGCTGGCGTATCTCCTGACCCCGGGGAGTATGCAGAAGGGCCGCCGTCCGCCCCAACAACGCCGGATGCCCCTGGCCGTGCAGGTCCTGGAAGGCCTGGTTGACGTAGACCAGGCGCATGCCGGTATCCCAGATGGCCACGCCCTCGGCGGCCTGCTCCAGGGCGGCGGCCAGGCGCCGGCGCTCCTGGTCCACCTGGCGCCGGCTGGTGAGATCGCGCACCACCAGGGACAGGCCGCGCTTGGCCGGATAGGCGTTGAACTCCAGGTAACGCGCCTGCCCCCGGGGCTCCAGCTCCAGCCTTATGGACTCGGGGCGCCCCTGTTGCCGCACGCGGTCCAGCAGGCCTTGCAGGGGGCCGCCGCGCAATCGGGGAAACAACTCCGTCACCACCTGCCCCAGGGCCTGGCTGGCGGTGATGCCGGTGAGATCCACGCAGGCCTGGTTCCAGTAGGTGACGCGCAGTTCCTGGTCCAGCCCCAGAAAGACGTCGCTGACGCTTTCCGCCAGCTCGCGGTAGGAGTTCAGGCTCTCCTGGAGGCCTCGCTCGGCCCGCTGGGCCCGCCCCAGGGCCCGCTCCACCAGGAGGTAGATCAGCAGGGAGGTCCCCAGCACGAAGATCCAGCCCTTGTAGGTGGAGATGCGCACGAAGCTGGGCACGTCGGGCACCAAGAGGGCCAGCCCGTGGTCGGAGAGCATGATCCATAGGCAGCCCACCGCCAGATAGACCAGGGTGATGCGCAGGGCCGCGCCGGTGGCGCGGGTGGGGTAGGCCTGCTGGTCCGGGGACTGGCTCATGCGGCATTCACCTTTGTGGCCTCCGGGACCGTCCCTTCCGCGGCCCGCCCCGGGAGGCGCCCCTGGCCTAGGGTTGGCGGGTAGGGTCCGCGAAGGGGCTCAGCTCCAGGCGGCAACCGGGGCAGAGTTCCAGGGTCTGCCACCGGCGCTGGGTGACTATATAGACGTATTCCACCACCGGGCGCGGCCCCTCCAGGGAGAGGTGGCGCACCGAGCACTCCAGAAGAAAGAAGACCTTGTAGGTGCCAGCCGGGGCCAGGAACTCGGCCGCGCCGTTGAAGTCGTAACCCTCGACGTTTTCCACCGGGCGCAGCGGCCGCAAGGGGGTGTAGGAGCCGTCGGGGCCGGGCACGAAGGCCCGCAGGTCCCACAGGGGCTGTGAGACATCCTCGGCGCCGCCCAGGGGGTCGTATTGCAGACGGGCCTTGGCCACCAGCGCCTGTTCCACCATCTGGCGGGTGACCGAGGCCTGGGCGCTGACCACCAGATGGGCCGGGTTGGGTCCCGGGTCCTGGTACACGGCGCAGCCCCCGGCCAGGACCGGCAGGGCCAGCAGGAACAGGACCAGCAGGCGCTGCCCCCAGGCGGCGGTCATTTGTCTCATGCTTGATCCTCCGGGGGCAAACGCAGGGGGTTGACCGTGAGCACCGGGGCCGGCGAGTTTTTCAGCACCCGCTCGGCCACGCTGCCGAAGATGGCGTGTTCCAGGCCCCGGCGGCCGTGGGTGCCCATGATAATGAGGTCCGCGCCCTGGCGGAGGGCCTGCTCCACGATCACCGTGGCCGGGTCGCCCACCAGCACCTGGGCCGTGGCCTGGGGCCAGTCCACGAAATGCTCCCCCCGGAAGGCCTCCAGCTGCCGCCGCGCCTGGCGCAGGGCCTCATCCTCCCAGCGCCCCAGGTCGGGATGGGGTTCATCCAGGCCCAGGTACTGCCCCAGGTCGGCCACCACGTGCAATAGGCACAGATTGGCCCCGTGAACCCGCAGCATCTGCCGCACATAGGGCACCACGCGCCGGTTGTTCAGCGAAAAGTCCACGGGAAAAAGTATCCTGGCGATCTTGACCATGGATGGCCGCCCTTCCGCCCGTCCGGGGCTAGTCCATTCTGTTTGCTATTATACTAGCATGTCGGGCGCCGGGGCCGTTTTTCCCCCCGTGGTCCGGGTTCACGGCGCCATGGTGTATATTGGGGATATAGGACCACGGCGCGCCCTGGCCGCGCCAGCGGGGCCGGCGCCGTTGCCGGCATGACCATGGCCAGGGCCGCGTTCGGGGGGTTGGCATGGGCCTTCGCAAATCCGTGGGATTGGGGATACTGGGGCTGGTGATCCTGTTGGGCGCGGCCGGGGCCTGGGCCGCCGACTCATGGCCCCCGGCCAGCGGCCGGCGCCTGGGGCAGGGCCTGGTGCAGGTGCCCGTGGTGCTGGGCCTGCCCGAGGCCTCGGCCCGGGCCGAGCTGAGCAGGGCCGGTCTGCGGGGCCGCGTGCACCAGGAACCAGGGGCCTGTCAGGATCCGGCCGCCGCCGGACTGGTCCACCGCCAGCACCCCGAGCCGGGCCAGGGTCTGCCCCCCAACTCCTGGGTGGACATCAGCGTCTGCCCGGCCCTGGCCCCCGGGCGCCGGGTGGAGGTGCCCAACCTGCACGGCCTGGAGGAGGCGCAGGCCCGCGCGGCTCTAAAGGCCGCGGGCCTGCGCATGCAGATCACCCGGCGGGAGAAATGCGAGCGGGCCGACCACCTGGGCCGGGTGGTCTGCCAGTCCCCGCCCGCCGGCGAGCAGGCCGGGCGGGGACAACGGGTGAAGGTGCGCGTCTGCCGGGGGCGCTGAAGCCTCCCGGCCCCCGGCCCGCCGCCCGGCGAAAAAAAATATTTTTCATAACCCTTCTTTCCTGCAAAATAGAAAGAGTCATGCCGATATTTAATTAACTGGGGCGCCGGCGGCGCCCCGTGTCCTGTACCCCCATCTAACATGTCTCTGGCCGCGAGGATGTACCAATGATGAATAAGCTCAAACTTGGCACCAAGATCGGCGCCGCCTTCGGCCTGTTGATACTCATCGCCCTGCTCCTGGGCGCCCTGGCCATATGGAACATGTCCCGGGCCAGCGGCTACTCCACCCGCCTGGCCGAGGACTTCATGCCCGAGGTGGAGATCGCCGTCTCCCTGGAGCGCGCCACCCGCGAGGTCATGTACCAGGTGCGCGGCTATTCCTGGACCGAGGATAAGCGCTTCATCGATCAAGCTTACAACTCGCTGCGGAATGTGAACAAATAC
>JAKAGJ010000165.1 GCA_021815655.1 Deltaproteobacteria bacterium
ACTGGATGCGCGTGGCCTGCATTTCCAGCCAGCGCTCCTGGCCGCTGGCGGTGAGGTAGCGAAATTCGTAGTGGGTCTCCGGGGGCCGGCCCTCCTGGGCGTCCCCGCCGCCGTGTTCCACCACCCCCCGGTCGTCGGGATGCACCAGGTCCCAGGCCACCTGGCCGATAATCCGGTCCCGGCTGTAGCCGGTCTTTTCCAGCATCATGCGGTTGGCGAAGACGAAGCGCCCGTCCTGCACTATGGTGATGAGGGCCATGGCGTTCTCGGTGAGCGTGCGGTACTGCTCCTCCGACTCGCGCAGGCGGGTCAGGGCGGAATCCACCTCGCGCCGGCTCTGCTCCAGGCTGGCCACCATGGCGTTGAAGGCCCCCGCCACCTGCCCCAACTCGTCAGGGCGCGTCGAGGGCACCTGCACGAAGCGCCCCTGGGAGATGTCATGGGTGGCGTCCATGATGCGGCGCAAGGGCCGGTGCACCAGCCAGTGGAAGACCAGCAGCAGGGCCACCAGCACGCTGGCCAGCACCCCGAAGACGCCCGCGTACACCGTGCGCGCCGCCAACCTCCGAGGGGCCAGGTAGCTCTCCTCGGTGATAAGGCTGACCAGGTTCCAGCGCCAAAAGGGGAAGTAGCGCCGGTGCAGGCGCAGCCCCTTGCCCTGCACGGAGGTGGTGATGATGGCCTGGCTCAGGGGCCCCAAATCCAGCTTGGGGATATTCAGCCCCTCCTGGACGCTGGAAGCCAGCACCACGCCGCTCTGATCCACCACCATCACCGCCAGATTGGGGAACTGACGCCCCATGGTGGCGATCTCGGCCAGGGCCTGGCGCTTTATGGCCGCCAGTTCCTCCTGGGAGTCCTCCAGGCGGCGGCTCAATATCTGGTCCAGCAGGTTGTCGCAGATGGCCAGGGCCATGCCCGAGGCCGTGCGCAGCTGGGCGTCGGTGCTGGCCCGCAGGTGGGTCAGCAGGGGCGGGGCCAACACCTGGTTGGCCAGTATGCCGATGGCCAGGCCCACCGCCAGCACCGGCAGGAAAATGGCCAGGATGACCCGGCGGCGCCAGATGGCCCGGCCCATGGACATCATCAGCGCCCCGGAGCCGGCGGGGCCGGCAAGATGGGCGGGGCCGTGGCCATCTTGGGGGGATAGACTATCTCCTTGCGTCCTTGCTGCCATTGGATGACCAAGGCGTTGTGCCCCACCTGGCGCCCCTGTTGGTCAACCTTGAAACGGCCCAGGATGTTGACCGTATCCAAGGCCAGCAGGTACTCGCGCACCTTGGCCTGGTCCAGCGAATGGACCTGGCGCACGGCGTTCTCCAACAGCAGGAGGCCGGCATAGGCCGAGGCCGCATGATAGGAGGGGGTCAGGCCGGTGGCCTGGCGGAAGGCATTGATGAATCTGCGGGTGCCGGGAAAGGGGACGCGTTCGTCGGCCTCCCACTGGGAGGGACCCATGACCCCCTCGGCCATCTCCCCGGCCCTTGCCGCGAAATCGGGCATGGCCGGCGCCACGGCCAGAGCCAGCACCGGCGGCCGGTAGCCGGCCTGACGCAGGAGCCCCAGCAGGCGATAGGCGTCGGGGGGATAGGAACACAGCACCAGGGCATCGGGATTGGCCTGCCGCGTCTGCCCCAAGAGCACCGGCAGCTGCTCCTCCGGGGAATGGTAGCCCTGGTCCAGACTCACCCGCAGTCCCAGTCGCTGGGCCCACTGCCGGCAGCCCTGGGCCGCCGTTTGGGAGAAGGGGTCCTCGGCGTGCAGCACGGCCACGCTGGAGAAACCCTGGCGGGCCAGCAGGTCCATGACGCCGATGAAGTAGCGGTCAGCCGTGGAATAGACTCCAAAGACATTGCGGTAGCCCCGCTGCCAGATTTCCTCCCCCGAGGCCGTGGCCAAGAGGACCATGCCCCGCGGGTCGCTGACCTCGGCGGCGGCCAGGGTAAGCAGGCTGCCATAGGGCGCGGCCAGCAGATCCACCTTGTCCTGGTCCAAAAGCTTGGCATACAGGGCGCGCACCCGGTCCGGGTCGCCATGATCGTCGTAGAGCACCAGCCGCACCGGCCGTCCCAGCAGTCCACCCCTCTCGTTGACCTGTTTCTCCCACAGGCGCATGGCGGCCTGCATTTGCGCGGACATGTCCTTGAAGGGCCCCTCCAGGCTGACCGTGGCGCCCACCAGAAGCGGCGCCTGCCCTTGGGCCTGCGCCGGACCGGCGACCCACAAGAGCAGGAACAAGCCGGCCAGCAGACCGCGCAGGGCCGCCCCTGGGGCCAGGCGAGGACGGATTGGTTGCTGGCGGCGGCGTGGCATGTGGTGGCCTTGTGCGAACCGGCTGTACAACAGGGCCTCGCGATTAAGGATGCTGCTGGCTAGCTTACAAAAATCCGGCCGCAAAAGCCATCTCTTAGCCCCAGGGGGCCGGCGTAAAACAAGGGTTGCCAAAGCGCCCCGCGCGCTTTATCAAGGTAGGTACCCCGCCTGCGCGGGAGTAAGGATGGCAGTTCATGGACCCCGTGGTTTTCCGCCTGCGCGTCTTCCTGGCGGTGATGCTGGGCATCACCCTGGCCGGGGCCGTGGCGGTTATGCAGGTGGAGAACCTCTCGCCCCTGGACGCCCTGTATTTCACGGTGGTCACCATCACCACCGTGGGCTATGGCGACATCCACCCCAACAGCCCGGCGGGCAAGACCCTGGCCATGGTGCTGATCCTGGGAGGCGTGGGCTGCTTCATGGGTTTGGTGGCCAACGCCACCGAGCTCTTGGTCAGCCGGCGGGCCAAGCTCTTGCGCGAGCAGAAGCAGAACGTGGTCATCGGCGTCTTCTTCGCCGAGTTGGGCACCGATCTGCTGGCCCGCTGCGTGGCCCAGGACCGTCATCTGGGGGAGATTCGGCCGCGCCTGATCGTCACCGGCCATTGGCGGGAGCAGGACTTCAGCCGAGCCATCAACGAGCTGCCGCGCCTGGGGCTGGAATTGGACCTGGCGGGGGCCGACCTGCCGGGGCTCAAGGATTTTCTGGCCGGCCATAGCGGGTTGATTCTCAGGCTCTTGGAAAACCCCAGCCTGCTGGAGCACGAGGCCTTCACCGACCTGTTGCGGGCGGTATTCCACCTGCGCGACGAACTGGCCCACCGCCGGGACCTGGACGCCCTGAGCCCGGCCGACCGCGCCCACCTGGCCGGCGACCTGCAAAGGGTCTATATGCTCCTGGTGGCCCAGTGGCTACCCTACATGCGCCACCTCAAGGAGGCCTATCCCTACCTGTTCTCCCTGGCGGTGCGCCTCAACCCCTTCCGACCCGACGCTCACGCCGAGATAGATTAGGTCTATCGTCTAATTCTGCAAGGCCGCGGCCCCCAGACGCACAAAGGACTCGCCGTCGCGCCGGCCCAGGTCAAAGGCCTCCTGCAGGCCCCGGGGGTTGGTGTAATCCCACTTGGAGATGGCAATATCCCGCGAGGGTTGCAGGTAGGTGACGCCGGCCTGTGCCCGCAGCAGCGCCGAGGGGTAGCGCCGGCTCAAGAGCACCAGGGTGGGTCCCTCGCCGGGGTTGATGGCCAAGAGGGGCACGTTGTCCACCAACCCGCCGTCCAGCACCACCCGCCCCTGGCGGTACATCACCGGCACTACCGGCGGGGTGCAGGAGGAGGCCAGGATCAGGTCCGCCAACTCCTGGGGCTGGCGGCAGCCGGCCACCGGCACCAACTCGGCGGTAAAACCCAGCCGGGTGGCAAAGCGAGGATGCAGCGGGTGCTTGAGGTGCTTTTCCAGGGTGTAGGCCCCAAAGCCCAGCAGCACCCCGCCCACGGCCCCGGTCCAGCGGGGCGGGTGGGCCAGGAGCACCCGCAACTGCGGTCCCTGGCGCAGGCGCTCCAGGGCGGCCTGGTCCAATATCTTCAGGATGCCTCGGCGGTAGATGCCCAGATGGGGAAAGACCGCCCCGCTACGCCAAAGATTGGCCGGGTAGCAGTTGCGGGGGTTGCGCCCCATGGCCTCCTGGGCGTAGGCCATGGCCTCGGCCAGGCGCCCGCTGAAGAGCAGGCAGGCGATATAGGCCCCGGCGCTTACTCCCGCCACCACGCGGGGCCGCAGGCCGCAGGCCGGCGCCGCCACCTGCCAAAATCCGGCTTGCCAGACGCAGCGGTTGCCGCCGCCGGCAAACACCACCGCGTTATAGGGACCCTCGGCCGCCATCACCCGCCTCCTTGGCATGTGCTGTATTGATTGTAGACCGAACCCGGTTCATAGCAAACCGCGGCCGGCATGAAGGCGGCGCACTGGCCGCGCCTGCGGGAGTGTTTCCCGGCCCGGAAGCCATTTTTTTTTATCCCTCTCCAAACCGGGCGGGGAATCTGCTGGCGCGGCGCCTTAGTTGCGCTGGTAATTTATTTTATTTCCTGGATTTATTTAGACAGAACCCCTTTTGTGCCTCTCTGAACAGCCACTTGGTGGTTCCTAGATTTTTCTTGAAAAAAATAGGTGGATTGCTATTCTTGCCTTGACTCAGGTAAAGAAAAGGACTCGCTTCGATGAATATTTATGTCGGCAATCTTCCGTTCAGCACCACTGATAACGATCTTCGCGACCTCTTCAGCCAGGTGGGCGGCGTGATCTCCGCTCGGGTCATCACCGACCGCGAGACCGGCCGGTCCCGTGGCTTTGGCTTCGTGGAGATGGGCTCCAAGGACGAGGCCCAGGAAGCTATCCAGCGCTTCCACGGCTACAACATGGGCGGTCGCAACCTGACCGTCAACGAGGCCAAGCCCCGCCGGTAAGGCCTTTATTCGCGCGTGACCGCGCGGCAAAATAAATACCCGGTAGTTTAGGACACTTTTTCTCCGTTTTGTTCAGGTAGCCTGGGTCGCAGAGGGTCGGAGTCACTTCCGGCCCTCTTGCTTTGGGGCCTGGGCCGCCGGACGCCCTGCGGTAATATTTCATTTAATTACATCTAATTATCCGACATTGCCCTCCTGGCATGCCCCGCCGATGGCCCCAGCGCCATTGACGGGGCCCAAGGCCGCGATTTATCATGCAGCCACCGCCACCCGCGCTGGCGCCTTTAGCGCCGGCTGGCGGCAGCCTTGCCACCCCGGCAACTTGCCCGCCCAGACCTCCGCCCCCGGACCGGGGCCGGCCGGCCTGGTTCGGATACCGCCGCCAGGAAGAGGTCAGCCATGCCCGCCCATTTTGCCCTGATGTTGCACGCCCACATGCCCTATTGCCGCAAGTCCGGGGTCTGGCCCGCCGGCGAGGAATGGCTTTTCGAGGCCATGAACGAAACCTACATCCCCTTGCTCTTGGTCTTTCGCCGGCTGTTGTATGCCGGCGTGCCCGTCCGGGCCATGGTGGGAGTGGTGCCGATACTGGCCGAGCAATTGGCCGATCCCTACATGAAGGACCGTTTCTGCGAGTACATGGAGGGGCTCATCTGGCGCACCCGCCAGGACCTGGAGCGCTTTCAGAACGACGACGCCCGGCAACGGACCGCGGCCTATTGGCTGGGCCTTTACGAGGAGCACTACCGGGGCTTCACCCAGGACTTTCACCGCGACATTCTGGGCACCCTCAAATGGCTGCAAGACGAGGGCCTGCTGGAGCTGGTGACCTCGGCGGCCACCCACGGCTTCCTGCCCCTGCTGGAGTGCGACTCCTCCATCCAGGCCCAGGTGCGCCTGGGGGTGGAGACTTTCCGCCGCCACTTCGGCCGCCAGCCCCAGGGCTTCTGGCTGCCGGAGTGCGCCTACCGGCCAGCCCAGTGGTCGCAATTGCAGGGGCGGGAACGCCGGGCCATCGATCAATGGCTGGCCCAGGAGGGGATCAAGTTTTTCTTCGTGGAGGGCGTGGGCATCACCAAGGCGCGCTTGTTGGAGGGGCAGGCCGGCCAGGGGGCACCCAACACCCTGCGAGGCTATCGCCTGGCCTCGGGGGTGGCGGTTTTTGGCCGCAATCAGGCCACCGGCG
>JAKAGJ010000166.1 GCA_021815655.1 Deltaproteobacteria bacterium
ATTTTCACAACCTGCTGGGTGAAGGCAGCCTCAGGCGTATTTTGCCTGGGCAATCACTGGCGGACTTGTGGCCAATCGTTGGTTTCAGCGCAGGCTGGCGCCAGCATGACGCTACAATTGCGCCTCAACACACAGGGCATAACCTTGTCAATTAAATATGTTAACCATATAGGTCTATAATTAAAGGTTGGCAGGTACAATTTATTCATGTGCGTGTTTGTCGGCAAACTATTGGATATGTCAATATTAATGACCATTAGTTATATTTATTCCCTAATAATTATCCACACTATAGATACATAACTATAAATATAAATATCGTCTAATGCCATTGCCTTATAGTTTTTTGCATATGAATGAGACGGTCTAACTAGCCTGAAGTTACCAGCAGGCTTAGCCTGATGATAATAAATGATAACTAATTTAATTCGTGCGGGTTATGTTTAATTAGTTCAGCTAAATGTACCATGCGCATAGTGCATAAGTGGCGCAGCAATGCTGATGTAGCACGGTATCGTCCTAGGGCACAATTTGGACAGCACGACAACTCGACAGGTACGGTTTTTCATGTGAGCCCTGCGCCCACGTCTTCCGCGACGATGTTTTAGTCCTTTCATTAATGAGGAGCAACCATGGAAATAAGTTGCGAACTTTCCTTCGGGGGCAGTGAAATTAGCATTTGGGGCAAACCTTGGCTAAAGAACCACCTGCTTTCATTCTATCTTCAGGAAAAAACCGGCAGCGAGTGCATCATCAGCGACAGTTTGAATGATATACAACAAGCCAAGGCCAGTTTGGCCAAGAGCAGCAATCTGTTATTGTGGGACGCCCAAGGGGTGCCGGCGGATTGGATTTTAAATCAGTTGCAGAACAATACCCTGCTCAGAGAATTCACCGTGGCCTTGTTCGATCTTGACAAAGACGGGCAATTGGAGCCCACGGCGTTGCAGATGGGGGTCATGGGCTTTTTCTACCAGAACGATTCCCCGGCCCGCATCACCCGGGGGCTAAAGCACATCTGCGAGGGCAATGCCCTGGTTTCCCCCGGGGCCCTGTACCAATGCCTGTTCGGCTCTCCCCACCGGAGGCCCACCCAGATAACCAGCTGTCATGCCTTGACCAAACGCGAGGAAGACGTTCTGCGGCTCATGACCCACGGCTACCGCAACGCCGAAATCGCCAATGAGCTTTCCATAAGCCCCAATACCGTCAAGACCCATCTCTACCAGGCATTCAAAAAAATCAAGGTTGGGTCCAGGATGCTGGCCGCGCAGTGGGTCAGCAACAACCTGCAATTAAAGGCTTAGGCCGCGGCGGGCATGCCCGGCAAAAGTACGAGGCAAGCCAGGCGAAAGCGATCTATGACCTGAACCTGCCGGCTTGCCAGGCTTTCACCATAACCAGCACAGCGAGTCATCAACTCCGGATTTAATTTTACCTTTTTCATACTTTAGGTGACCAATGGCCAGACGTGTATTGTTGGTTTACAACCATTCCCTAGTCATGCAAGGCCTCTCCGTACTGCTGGAGACAGCGCCCGGGGTTGAGTTGATAGGCCGCAGCGGTGCCGGCCAGGAAATGCTCTCCCGCTACCAGCAGTTCCAGCCCGAAGTGGTCATTATGAACTTGGCCCTGCATGAGAGCTTCATCATCAACACCTCACGGCACTTGCTGGAAGACAACCAAAACGCCAAGCTCATCGGTCTCACCGGGGACTTTGACCTGCAACTGATCCAGGAATTCCTAAAGATCGGAGCCTCGGGCTGCTTGGCTTATGACTGTGAATTCGAAGAGCTAGTAGAGGCCATCGAGGTCGTGGCCGAGGGAGGCTTTCACCTCTGCCCCAAGATATCCAGCCTGCTCATCAATGAATTCAAGCTGGGAAGCCCGACCAGTAACGACCGCGACTGGGCGGTCCTGACCGATAGGGAGCGCTCCATTCTTCTTGAACTGTTGGGCAGCAAGGCCGTGAAGGAAATCGCCGCCGACCTTTCTCTCAGCGCCAATACCATTTATGTGCTCAAGCGCAGAATCATGAAGAAGATGGGGGCCAGATCCATCGCTGAATTGACCAAGCTGGCCATCCGCGACGGCGTGCTCCCAGTCTAGCCTGCTGTTACCCGCCGAATTTGGCCGCACTGGGCGGGCTTATTTTCTTGGACGCAAGTGGCCGGCCGGGGTTACTTGCCCCCTCTCCAAGGCTCCGGCCGGCCTGGCTTTTTCTTCTGCCAGCCGGCGGTACCGCTCACCGCGTTGTCGGCCCCCGTTACAGCCGGCAGGCCTCCCGGCTTGCTTTTCCCATGCCCTTGCCAGAAGATTTGGCTCAGGATCGTTCCTGGGCAGGTCCCCCCTTCCCAGGGCGAGAACAAACTTGCTATAGAATGAAACAGGCCCGGCCTGGCTAAATGGACCGGCTTGGCCAGCCGCGGCCCCAACCCAGGTGGAAAGTGCCAGCGTGGAAACTCCAGCCGCCAAGCCCAGTCCCCCGGCCGTGCCGCCGCCCGTCACGGAGGCCCTGGCGCGCCTGCCCCGGGCCCCCGCGGCCTGCATCCGCTGGCTGGACGAGTTCCGCGACGATATCGTCAGCGAATGGGTGGACCGGGTGGCCCGCCTTAGCCCCCATTACCGCGCCCGCAGCACCGAAGAGCTGAGCATGACCATCTCCCAGTCCTTCCAGGCCAACCGCCTGGCCATGGAGAGTGGCAGCACGGCTCCCCTGGACAGCTTCGTGGAGTTCATCACCCGCCTGCGCCTGGAGGCGGGGTTTTCGCTGTCTGAGGTGCAGGAGGCCTTTGATCTTTTCCGCGTGATCCTGCTGCCCAGGATCATGGCCTGCCCGCCTTTGTTCGCCCCCCTGCCGGCCCTCGAGTCCTTGAGCGCCGTGGTCTCCTACCAGATTCACCGCTTCTCCGACAAGTTCCAGCACCGCCACGAGGAGGCCATCCGCCGCCACGCCGAGAACCTCAAAAAAGAAGTGGCCCTGCGCAGCCGGGAGCTGGCGGCCAGCGAGCGCCAGCACAAGACCCTGGTGGAGGAGATAAACGATGGCTACGTGGCCGTGCAGGACATGCGCGTGGCCCTGGCCAACCGGGCCTTCTGCGAGATGCACCAGGCCACCTGGCGCCAGACCGTGAGCCAGCCATTCCTGGACTTCGTGGCCCCCGAGGACCGCGACAAGGTGCTCAGGGTCTTTCGCCAGACCCTGGCCGGGGGGCCGGCCTCGCCGGTGCTGGAATATCTGCGTATCGACCAGCAGGGCCAGCGGGGCGTCACCGAGATCAGGGCCCGGGCCGTGGACCTGGGCCAGGGGCCGGTTATCATCGGCATCTGCCGCGACATCACCGAGCGGGTGGAGATGGAGCGCAAGGTACGCGAGAGCGAGCATCTGGCCTACGTGGGACACCTCACGGCCTCCCTGTCCCACGAGCTGCGCAATCCCCTGTCCATCATCAAGGTGAACTTGCAGGTCTTGAGCCGCCAGGACTACCTGCCCAGCGTGGACCGCCAACGCCTGGAGATGGCCGTCACCGAGGTCAGTCGCCTGGAGGGCATCCTGCGCCAGCTCCTGGACGTGGCCAAGCCCCTGGCCTTGAACCCGGCCCCCCACGACCCCAACGCCGTGGTGCAAGGCTGCCTGGACCTCTTGCGCCCCAAGCTGGCCGAGCGGGGCATCCGCCTGCGCCGCCTATTGGAACCTGACCTGGGCGAGCTGATGCTGGACCAGGGCAAGCTGGAGCAGGCCCTGTTCAACCTGCTCCTCAATGCCATGGACGCCGTGGCCGACGGCGGATACATCACGGTGCGCAGCCGGGAAAGCCAGACGCCCGACGGCCCGGCCTGGGAGCTTTCGGTGCGCGACAACGGGGCCGGCATGTCGCCCGAGGACCTGGCGCAGATATTCACGCCCTTCTTCACCAAAAAAGTCTACGGCACCGGCCTGGGGCTGACCAACGTCAAACGCATCGCCGAGGCCCACGGCGGCGGCGTGGCGGTGGAGAGCACGCCGGGCAAGGGCTCGCGCTTCAGCCTGATCTTGCCGAGGCACCCGTGAGCCGCCTGCTCATCATAGACGACGAGGCCAATATCCAAAAGTCCCTGGCCCTGTTCTTCAGCGAAAAGGGACACGAGGTGCGCGCGGCCTCCACCATGGCCGAGGGGCTGGCCCTGATGCGCCGCTTCTCGCCGGCGGTGGTGATCCTGGACGTGCGCCTGCCCGACGCCAGCGGCCTGGACATGCTGGAGCACATCAAGGCCCTCTCGCCCGCCTGCCGGGTCATCGTCATCACCGCCTACCACGACATGGGCACCACCATCCAGGCCATGCGCCTGGGGGCCTTCGACTACCTGCACAAGCCCCTGGACATCGACGAGCTGGAGCAGTGCGTCAAGCGCGCCGACCACGTGCCGGAGCTGATGGCCGGTCCCGAGCCGGCCCTGCCCTCTCCCGAGGATGACGGCTCGCCCAACACCCTGGTGGGCAACTCCCGGGCCATGCGTCAGATTTTCAAGGCCATCGGCCTTTTGGCCCAGACCCGGGCCACGGTTCTAATCCAAGGGGAAACCGGCACCGGCAAGGAGGTGATCGCCCGGGCCATCCACGACAACTCGCCGTTTTGCCAGCAGCCCTTCCTCACCATCGACTGCTCCACCCTGATGGACACCCTGATGGAGAGCGAGCTTTTTGGGCACGAGAAGGGGGCCTTCACCGGGGCCACCCTGACCAAGCGGGGGCGGCTGGAGCTGGCCGAGAAGGGCAGCATCTTCTTCGACGAGGTGGGCGAGCTGCCGCCGGCCCTGCAGGCCAAGCTCCTGGGGTTCTTGGAGCGCCGCGAATTTACCCGCGTGGGCGGCGTCAAGACCTTGCGTTCCCAGGCGCGCATCATCGCCGCCACCAACCGCCCCCTGGAGGAGATGGCCGCCAAGGACCTGTTCCGCCCCGACCTGCTCTTCAGACTCCAGGTCACCACCATCAAGGTGCCCCCCTTGCGGGAGCGCAAGGAAGACATCGCCGACCTGGTGCCCTTTGTGCTGCAACGCATCAACCGCGAGCTGCGCACCCAGGTGACCCGGGTGGAAAAATCGGCCATGGAATTATTGATGGCCAACCGTTGGCCGGGCAACGTGCGCGAGTTGATCAACATCCTCACCAAGTCCGCCCTTGATTCCCGCGGGCCGGTGCTTTTGGCCGATGCCATCAAGTCGGCCCTGTCCTTGAGCAGCACCGCCCGACCGACCTCCCCGGAGATACTCACCCTGGCCGAGGCCGAGAAGCAGCACATCCTGCAAGTGCTGGACACCACCCGCTGGAACGTCACCGCCGCCGCCCAGGCCCTGGGCGTCACCCGTCCCACCTTGCGTTCGCGCATGGCCCGCCATGGCTTGGCTCGCCCCGCCGGCTCCTGAGCCCCCGGCCCGGTGCCAAGGATCAAGCCACGCTGGCTGAATCCTTTCCATCCCTGGCCCGAGGCCAAGGGGCGCTAATTAAATAGCCCAATGATAACCAGCTGTTGTTGGCGGCCGCCGCGCCGCGCCCCCGCGGAATGGAACTTGCACAATTGTGAAGCCAGGTGAATGGCGGCTTCATAACTTCGTGCCCATGCCTGGCGGGCATGGCCAAAGGGGAGAGACGCATGGCAAAGCGAATCCAGCTGGGGACCATTCTAATGCTGGCCTGTCTGCTGACCTGGGTGGCGGCCCCGGCGCAGGCCAAGACGATCAAGCTTACCTATTCCATTTTTTTCCCGGCCACCCACGGCCACACCCTGCTGGCCACGGAGTGGGCCAAGGAGGTGGAGAAACGCACCAATGGCCAGGTAAAGATCAACATCTTCCCCGGCGCCACCCTCACCCCCCCCGAGCAGACTTATGACGCCGTGGTCAAGGGCATCGCGGACATCGGCATGGCGGTGCTCAGCTACACCAAGGGGCGATTCCCCATGAGCGAGGTGATCGAC
>JAKAGJ010000167.1 GCA_021815655.1 Deltaproteobacteria bacterium
CTTGGCCGCGCGAAAGCCGATCAAGAGCCCGGGGCAGAGGTGGCCGTGAAAGCGCACGGCTGCTTGCAGGTCCGGGGGCAGGTTGGCCGGGTCCATGGCGGTTCTCCTGTCAGGGTATGCGGCGCTTAGCCCAAGCATAGCCATGGCGCCCCCGGCTGGCAAGGCCCGGGGGCGCGGGCGGTCGGCGGGAGCAAGGAGAATGGGTCTCGTCTGGCGAGACAAATGTCCTGCCGCAGGATACAACCCCTGGCCAGCTCTCGGGAACGCCGAAAATGCCGAGATGCTTAGCCAGTAAATTAAGCATGTTAATACGCAAGCCATATATAATATAATGATAGTGTATTATGGCATTGGGCTTGCTTCCCTAATAGTCAGGCGGACGTTGGGCTATCGGGTTTATGCACAACGAATGCACCAATAGCAACTAAAGCTAACTAATTTATATCTTGACTGAGTTGCTAGGTTCTGCCATCGTTTCCCGGCCGTTCGTTAGGTGAAACCACCCGCGGGCGGCGAGCTGTCGGCGGCAACCACCTGGGCTGGCCCCATTGTCTCTTGGGGAAAGAGAAGGGCCGGGCCCGCGGCCAGAACCAGGCCAAGGTGGGGGTGCCGCTGGAACTTCTGGCAACAATGTTTTGGCCGAGGGTCGCGGGACCCTGGAGGGAAGGCCTGCCGCTGGTCCTGGTCGGGCCCAGGGGCATGGGCACCGACAGGACCAAAGCGCCTGTGCGGGTAATTCTACGCCGGCCCCAAGTAAGGATAGTCCAATGAACATTAGCAAGTTGACGGTTGGGCAACGCATCCTGGCCGGTTTCGGCGTGGTGCTGGCCCTGATGGTGGTTTCGGTGCTGCTTACCCAGTTGGGAGTAAACAGCGTGGTCAAAAACGCCAAGGAGGTGATCAGCGGCAATCGCCTGGACGGCCTCTTGGCCCAGCGCGAGGTGGATCACCTGACCTGGGCCAATAAACTGGGCTCCACCCTGAGCGACCCCAAGGGCGACAAGATCACCGTGGAAACCGACCACACCAAGTGCGCCCTGGGGCACTGGCTCTACGGTGAGGGCCGCAAAGAGGCCGAGGCCCAGGTGCCGGCCCTGACCCCCCTGCTCAAGCAGATCGAGGAGGCGCACATGCGCCTGCACCAGACGGCCATCGCCATCGCCAAGGTCTTCCGCCCCGGCGACCCGGAGCTGCCCGGCTTCCTGGCCGCCCGCGAGGCCGACCACCTGCGCTGGGCCAACGCCGTGGCCAAGGCCCTCTTGAACCACGAGACGCAGTTGGGCGTGGAGACCGACCCCCACAAATGCGCCCTGGGCAAGTGGCTGGACAGCCCCGCGGCCCAGGCGGTGGCGGCCAATCCCACCCTCAAGACCCTGCTGGAGCAGATAAAGGAGCCCCATGAACGGCTGCACGCCTCGGCCGTGAGCATAGGGGAGGCCTTGCAGGCCGGGGACGTGCCCAAGGCCCAGGCCATTTACCATCAGCAGACCCAGGCCGCCCTGACCGAAACCGGCGCGGTGCTCAGCAAGATGGTGGATGAGGCCAAGGCCTCGGTGCAGGGCAAGCAGCAGGCCGAGGCCATCTACACCAGCCAGACCCTGCCGGCCCTGGCCGCCACCCAGGGACTTTTGCATCAGTTGCGCGCCACGGCCCGCAAGACCATCCTCACCGACGAGGCCATGCTGGAGCAGGCCCAGGACTGCAAGACGCGAGTGAGCACCGTGGGGATCCTGGCGGTGGTGGGCGGCCTTTTCCTGGCCTTTTTCATCGCCCGGGGCATCAGCGGGGCGCTTAGGCGCATCTCCGTCCAGATGGAGGAGGGCGCGGGCCAGGTCTCGGCGGCCAGCAGCCAGGTGGCCTCCACCAGCCAGGGCCTGGCCCAGGGCTCCTCCGAGCAGGCCGCCTCCCTGGAGAACACCAGCGCCGCCCTGGAGGAGGTGGCCAGCATGATCCGTCACAACGCCGACAACGCCCAGCAGGCCAACAACCTGATGACCCAGTCCAATCAGGTGGTGAGCCAGGCCCTGGAGTCCATGGAGACCCTGCGCCAGGCCATGGAACGCATCACCGAGGCCAGCGACCAGACCAGCAAGATCATCAAGACCATCGACGAGATCGCCTTCCAGACCAACCTCCTGGCCCTAAACGCCGCCGTGGAGGCGGCTCGGGCGGGCGAGGCCGGGGCGGGGTTCGCGGTGGTGGCCGACGAGGTGCGCAACCTGGCCATGCGCGCCGCCGAGGCGGCCCGCAACACCCAGGCCATCCTGGAGCAAAACCTGGAGAACATCCGCCAGGGCTCGCAGTTGGTGGCCGGCACCGACGAGGCCTTCGGCCAGGTGGCCCAAAGCTCCCAGCAGGTGGCCGCCCTGGTGGCCGAGATCGCCGCGGCCTCGGCCGAGCAGGCCCAGGGCATCGAGCAGGTCAACCACGCCACCCGCGAGATGGACGATGTCACCCAGCAGACCGCCGCCGGCGCCGAGGAGTCAGCCTCGGCGGCCGAGGAGCTGGACAGCCAGGCCCATCATCTGCAAGACATGGTCGCCGACCTGCTGGCCTTGGTGGGCGCCCGCCAGGCCCGGCCGGCCCGGCGCCAGGCCCAGGCGGACAAGGCCCGCCTACTGCCCCAGCCGCCCAAGGGTGTTGCCTAAGGGCCGCGCCAACCCGTGATATGAGAATGCGGCACGGGGCAGGACGCCCCGTGCCGCGCTCTGGATACGGGGGAGTCTTCTCCAACGCCCCCGCCAAGCCTCCAGCCAGTCTGGGGTGACCACCCCATGGCCCTTGCCCCTGCCCACGACTTGTTCTAATCTGTGGGCAAGGCCCCGGCCTTGGCCGGCGGCCCCTTTTCCATGGCCACCCCACGGGGAAAGAGGAAGCAAGTTGCACCTGACCAGGCCCGCCTGGCGCCGGCGGCTCTCCGGCCTGCACAAGAAGACCGCCCCCAAGGGCGGCTTCAGCCTGTCCTTGGCCCCCGAGCCCGGCGGCGGCACCCGCCTGACCCTGGCCGGCCGCCTGGACCTGGGGGGGCTGGAGGACCTGAAAAACGACCTGACGGGGGTGTGGGGGCAGGTGGAGCGGCAGCGCCTGGTGGTGGACCTGGGCGGCGTGGTCTACCTGGACAGCGCCGGGGCCCTGGCCCTGGCCGGTCTGGAGACCGAGGCCCAGGCCCGCGGCGTGGAGCTGGTCTACCAGGGGTTGGGGCCGGCGGCCCAGGGCATCAAGGGCCTCCTGGACCTGGAGGGGCTCAAGAAACCGCCCCTGATCCCGGCGGTGCGCTCCGGGGGCTTTCTGGACCAGGTGGGCGAGGCCTGGCTGGCCACGATCAAGGACGTCTACCTGGTGATCTCCTTTTTGGGAGAGTTCCTGGCCGCCTGCGGCCGCGCCATCCTGCACCCCAAGCTGCTGCGCCTGGGCGAGGTGCTGTTGTACATGGAGCAGGTGGGGGTCAACGGCCTGCCCATCGTGGGGCTGATAAGCTTCCTCCTGGGCCTAATCATGGCCTTCATGTCCTCGCTGCAATTGCAGCCCTTTGGCGCCAACATCTACGTGGCCAACCTGGTGGCCCTGGCCATGGTCAAGGAGCTGGGGCCCATCATGACCGCGGTGCTGGTGGCCGGGCGCTCGGGCTCGGCGTTCGCGGCGGAGATCGGCACCATGAAGGTCAACGAGGAAGTGGACGCCCTGGTGGTCATGGGCTATGACCCCCTGGTCTTCCTGGCCTTGCCCAAGGTGCTGGCGGCGGTGTTGACCGTGCCCCTCTTGACCCTCTTCGCCGATCTCCTGGCCATCGCCGGCGGCCTGGTGGTGGGCGTGACGGGCATGGGGCTCACCGCCGGCTCCTACATCGACCAGACCATCAAGAGCCTCAACTCCCAGGACATCCTCACCAGCATGCTCAAGGCGGCCACCTTCGCGCTCTTGATCGCCGGCATCGGCTGTCAGCGGGGCTTCATGGTGCGCGGCGGCGCCCAGGCCGTGGGTTCGGCCACCACCTCGGCGGTGGTCTCGGCCATGTTCCTGATTATCGTGGCCGACTCCATCTACGCCGTGGTGCTGCACTATGCCGGCTGAGGCCCCCATGGCCCCGGCGGCGGCCAAGGGCCAGCCGGTGATCGTGGTGGACGGACTGAGCGCCGGCTACGGCGGCGAGGTGATCTTAAAGGACGTGAGCTTCACGGTGGCCCGGGGGGAGATCCTGGTCATCGTGGGCGGCAGCGGCTGCGGCAAGTCCACCCTGCTAAAGCACATGATCGGCCTGCATCCGCCCATGGCCGGGCGGGTGCTCATCGACGGGGTGGACATCGGCCGGGCCCAGGACGCCGACCTGGTGCGCGTGCACCAGGGCATCGGGGTGCTGTTCCAGTCCGGGGCCTTGTTCGGGTCCTTGAGCCTGGTGGACAACGTGGCCCTGCCGCTGATTGACTTCACCCATCTGCCCAAGGCCCTGGCCCTGGACCTGGCCCGGGTCAAGCTGGGCATGGTGGGGCTGGCCGGTTATGAGAACCACCTGCCCTCGGAGGTGAGCGGGGGCATGAAGAAGCGGGCCGGCCTGGCCCGGGCCATGGCGCTGGACCCGGCGGTGCTGTTTTTCGACGAGCCCTCGGCCGGCCTGGACCCGGTGACCTCGGCGGAGCTGGACCAACTGATCCTGCGCATCAACGCCGGCCTGGGCACCAGCATGGTCATCGTCAGCCACGAACTGGCCTCCATCTTCAGCATCGCCCACCGCGTGGTGATGCTGGACAAGGCCGAGAAGGGTGTCATCGCCATGGGCGACCCCCGCGATTTGAGCCAAAACAGCCAGGATCCCCGGGTGCGGGGGTTCTTCCATCGCCAGCCGCCGGCGTGAAAGGCTAGGGGTCGGCCATGTCCAGACAGGCATCCAAATTCAAGGTGGGGCTCTTCGTGTTGGTGGGGCTGTTCATGGCCGTGTCGGCCCTGGTGTGGCTGGGGGCCAGCCGCTACTTAAAGGGCACCACCACCTATGTCACCTACTTCAGCGAATCGGTGCAGGGCCTGCAAGTGGACTCGGTGGTCAAGTACCGCGGCGTGGAGATCGGCCGGGTCAAGGCCATCCAGGTGGCCCCGGACAACACGCTCATCGAGGTGGTGATGGGCATCCACTATGACGGCGCGGTGCCCCCGGACATCACCGCCACCCTCAAGATGGTGGGCATCACCGGCATCGCCTACATCGAGCTGGACCGCAAGGACCCCAGTTCCCCCGACCTTTCGCCCAAGCTCAGCTTCGCCGCCCGCTACCCGGTGATCCCCTCCCACCCCTCGGAGATCAGCCAGCTCTTCAGCCTGGTGGAGGAGGTGGTGCGCCAGGTGCGCACCATCGACTTCAAGACCCTGGCCAGCGACCTGCAAGGCACCCTGGCGGCGGCCCGGGATATCTTGAGCGGGGTGAAGATACAAAAGACCATGGCCTCCCTGGAAAAGGCCGCCGGCAACCTGGAGAGCCTCACCGGGCGCGCCGACCGCTACCTGGCCAAGGGCGACCTGGAGGCCACGGTGAGCCAGGCCAAGACCGCCCTGGCCGAGGCCGAGGGGTTGATGAAGGACCTGCGCGCCCAGGCCCAGGCCCTGGACCTGAACGGCACCAAGGAGCGCGCCGACCAGATGATGGACCAGGTGCAGGACCGGGTGGCCCAGGTGGGCGGCGATGTGCGCATCACCGCCGACAACCTGCGCCGGGCCTCCGAGACCCTAGAGCGCCTGCTGACCCGCCTGGAGAACAGCCCCTCGGACATGCTCTTCAGCCAGCCGCCGGCGGCCCCCGGCGGCCGCCCGGCCCCGGCCGGCCGAGAAAGGTGAGACACGCCATGGCCGCCCACGCCCAGACCACTCCCCGCGCCATGGCCCGTCTGGGGCTGTGCTGCCTGCTATTGTGCCTGCCGCTGTGCCTGGCCGGCTGCCTGGGAGCGGGCTCCAAGC
>JAKAGJ010000168.1 GCA_021815655.1 Deltaproteobacteria bacterium
CGGGCTGTATGAAGCGAGCAAGGTCTGGCTGGGCCTGAAGGACGACTACGCAACCCCCGAGGAACTGAAGCGGGAAGGGGACAAGTGGGGACATACCTTGCACTTGACTAACTCCTTGGTTTGTCTGGGCGCTGATCTGACCGGCAGTTCATCGATCGTTTCGGCCAACCAGCTATGGGGCAGCATGGCCAATGCGGGTGGCACCTACAGTAATATGGCCTACTACACGGGCCAGGCCCTGCACCAACTGGACAAGATCAGCGCTATCACCGCACCCGTGGACATGTGGGAGACAGGCGTTGACACCGCCTCCGTGGGCGATGAATGGGGCCTTTGGGATTATGACCCCAGCAAGTTTAATATGAGCCCCGGCGCCGGTGGAGGCACAAACATTGCTCCCGGCACAGGCATCGGCGGCGTGGGAGGCATTGGTGCGGGCGGAACCCTGGGCCCTGGTGGGTCTATCGGTGGCGTTGGGGGCATTGGTGCGGGTGGCGGCGTGGGCGGTGGTGGCTCCATCGGCACCAGTGGCTCCACCGGCCAAGGTGGCTCCATAGGCGGCGTCGGTGGTATCGGCTCTGGCGGCACCATTGGCTCTGGCGGGGCCATTGGCGGAGGCGGCGCGGTGGGTACCGGCGGGGCCGTGGAGACGGGCGGAAGCATCGAATCCGGCGGGACAGTTGGCAAGGGAGGGGATATCGGCACGGCGGGGGCCGTTGATTCCGGCGGCGCCACGGAGGCTGCCCCAAGTATTCAAACTCCCCAGATCCCGAATGCTCCACCTATGCCCAATGCTCCCAATATCCCACCATCGCCCAAGATCCCCCCCACGCCAAAAATTCCAGAAGTGCCCAAGATCTAGCGACATGAAGGGATGTCTTTTGAGCAAACGGCGGATGGCGGTGGCATGACGTGAACTTCTGGCGCGCCATAGCTCGCGGGCGCGAGGGCGCCGGCGCCGTCGAGTACATGCTGGGGGTGACCCTGGTGGTGCTGGTCATGGTGGCCTCGCTGAGCCTGCTCGTTCCCTACCTGCAAAGGGGTCTGCTGGGGCTCGGCCAAGGCCTGCGTAGCGAGGATTACAAGAGTATCGGCACGGACGAGGGAAAGGGCGGGGGCTCCTGGAGCCCGGGCACCTCGCCCTACTGGCAGTCGGGCCAGGACGGGCATTCCTGGGTCGGTGGCGAGGACAAGCTGGGCATCGCGAAGTTGCCGGCCAACATCGCCTCATTGAGGGAGCAGACCCCCAAAATTGCATTTTCGGCCATGGACTATCTCAAACTTGCGGATTTCAATACCTCGGTCATGGAGAAGAATCTCCCTGGCAAGTGGGAGGTGGTTGACGTGTCAAGGGGGGATTATGCGGACTACGGCATAACCCCGGAAATGCTCAGCGGAAAGTGGTGGGACGGTTTCGAGGCAAGGTTGTATTACAACCCCGATACAAACCAGTATGTCTGTGCGTTCGAAGGGACCTCGCCCCTCAGCGTACCAGACTGGTTGAACGACGTGGCGCAGGGATCGGGGATATACAGCATTCAATACGAACGCGCTATAAAGTTGGCGGATGCGCTCAATGGGATGGCCAACAATAAGGGCGCGGATTTAGAGTTTGTCGGGCATTCCCTGGGGGGTGGATTGGCCAGTGCGTCCAGCATAGCCACCGGCAGAAAGGCGGTGACCTTCAACGCGGCTGGGCTGAACTACAACACGGTTAGCGATAGGGTGGGCAGCTATCAGGAGATGCATGAGAAGGGCGCGCAACTCATAAAGGCGTATTATATCGAGGGCGAGGTGCTGAGTTCGTTGCAGGATTCAAAAACTGTCGACCTCGCCATGATTCTGCCAGGCACGTCACCCATAGCGCTCTACAACGCCCATACCAATGATGGTGATGTACTCCCAGAGGCGGTGGGAACAAGGATCAAATTGGAGGCCCCCACCTGGTCCGTTGGTGGGATTGAGGTGCCCCGCGATCCCATTTCCTTGCACTTGATGCCATCGCTGTATGACGCGTTGGGGACGACGACCAATTCGAGCAATCCCATCATGCAGGAAAAGTCGTGGGCTTATCATAGGGAAGTCGCGGACGAACCTAATTTTCGCGCCATGTGGAGAAGGCCTGCCAGGTGTTCGCGCCTGGAAGGCGGCAAGGGCCTGACTTGAGGCCTGTAACAAAAGGAGGTTTGGCATGAGGCGTTTTCGGGATCTGTTGAAGGACGAGAGCGGCATCGCGGTGGAGTACATGCTCATCATCGCCGTGGTGGTGGCCGGCATCATCGCGGCCACAGCGGTCTTTTGGCCCAAGTTCCAAGAGGGTGTAGACACTTTGGGCGGCAACGTGCAGAAGAAGCTGGGTGACGGCATGAAGTAGGGCTGGGCTCGACTTGGCCCGCGCGGGGCCGCCCCTCCCTGCGTGTTGGCCGCTGCTTGCACCTCTAGGGGGAGCACCCGGGCATGGGTCCCGCCAGGTGCCTGGGGTGCGCGCGCCTGGGAGCGACCATGACGCCAGGTCGAGAAATAGTCTTGGCCGTGGCCCTGCTGATCTGCCTGGTCACCGACCTGCGGTCCAAGCTGATCTACAACTGGGTCACGGTGCCGGCCATGGTCCTGGGCCTGACCCTGTCCGCCTGGGAGGGCGGCTGGGCCGGCCTGGGCGATGCGGCCATCGGGCTTTTGGTCTGCGGCGGGGTGATGCTGCTGCCCTTCCTGGCCGGCGGGATGGGCGGCGGCGACGTGAAGCTCCTGGCCGCGGTGGGGGCGCTGGGGGGCGCTGGGTTCGGGCTCAGGACCACGGTCTACGCCTGCGCGGTGGGCGCGGCCATCTCCCTGGCCCTGATGGTGCGCCATGGCCGGCTGCTGCGGGGGCTTAAAGGCACCTGGATGTTCCTGCGCACCATGTTCGACCGCAACCTGGCGGTGACCAGGCCCGAGAAACTGGGCCTGCCCACCCTGCCCTTCGCCACCTGCGTGGCCGTGGGCGCGGTCTGGGCGCGCTGGTTCGACATCCTGCAACGCCACTGAGGCGGGCGGGGGGACCCAAGGAGATGGTGATGGCGCGAAAGGGCATGACCGGCGGATGGGGCGCGCGGTTCCGGGCGCGCGCCCGGGATCTGGCCGGGGACCGCCGCGGCCTGGCCGCCGTGGAGTTCATGCTGATAATGTCGCTCCTCATGTTGGTCTTCCTGGCCATCTTCTCCACCTTCTTCCTGGGCGTGGACCTTCTGGTCACGCGCTATGGGGCCTTCATGGGGGCCCGCGGGCTCCTGAGCGGCGACGGCATTCCGGGGGCGCAGGGGGATTGGGAGGAGGCCGCCGAGGCCGTGGGCGACATGGCCTTCAACGTGGACCGTCGGCCCGGGGTCAACAGCGTGCAGGCGGTCAAGGTCTGCGGCGGCGACGGCGTGGAACTGAGGGTGCAGGTGCGCGAGTATTTCCAGAACGACGCCATGTTCGGCGGAGCCAGCGGGTTGCAGGTGAGCCGGCAGTGCTGTCTGGGGCGCTTCTCGGCGCGCTTCATCGGCGACAACGCCATGAACATCGGCAGCCTCTGGGCGCCCGTTGGCCTCAAGAAGGACCGCTAGGATGGGCCTGGGTCTCCGCATGCGCCGTGGGTTGGGCCTGGGTCGTCTGGGGCGCCTGGCCAGGGACCAGGGAGGCCAGGTGGCGGTCTTCTTCATGCTGTCCTTCACGGTCCTGTTCTGCCTGATGGCCTTTCTGGTGGACCTGGGCCAGGTGATCCACGACAAGGTACTCACCCAGGGGGTGGCCGACGCCGCCGCGATATCCGGGGCCAGCGTCCAGGCCGCCGGCCTGAACGAGCTGGCCGACCTGAACGCCGAGCTGATCAAGCTGCGCAACGACGCCCAGAGCAACATACAAGGCAAAATATTCGGCATGGGCGGCAGCCAGGGCTACCTCCAGTCCGCCTACTACGACTTGTACATGAAGATGACCCAGGCCCACATGCTCGCCTACGCGGCCTCCTATGCCTCCAAGGCCCACCAGGCGGCCCGGGAGGTGGTGGACTGGGCCAACAACCGTTATCAGCGGGGCAAGAGCTTTCAACGCTTGCCCTTCCTTGCGGCGGTCGGCGTCGAGCCTCCCGCTCCGTCCTATTCCCGAAACCGCTTCCAGATGGAGGCGCTCCTGGGCGAGCCCTATCCGGGCACCTTCCTCACCGTGGTGGGCGACTGGCAACCCTTCCGGCTCTCCTGGCTGGCCCCGGTCTGCATCTGCCCGCCCCATTGGTGCAACTGCTCGCCGCGCACCGTGAAATACTTCGGCGCCAGCCGCCGGCCCTGGAACAGCATCGAAATCTTCAACCGCACGATCCATGGCGGCGCCTATCAGTTCTGGGGCCCGGGCGCCAAGGACTCCAAGACCACCACCTATTTCCGGGTGCGGGTGTGGCGGGACGAGGCCAAGCCCTATCTCACCCTCTCATCCCTGGGCTTCGACGTGGCCATACCCAAGGTGGAGGCCTATGCCCTGGCCCAGCCCCTGGGGGGCAGGATATCCAACGGCGACGCCAGCTACCGGGCGCGTCTGGTGCCGCTCAATTCCACTTACCTCTATGACAAGTGGTCCACGGACCCCCTACGGCAGCGGGGGCGCTTCCGGCACTGAAAGGAGATGGCGTGGGCATGGAGCGGGCGCGGAACAACACCGGGTGGCGGGCGTGGGCCCTGCGCCGCGGCCGGGCCCTGTGGCGGGGGGAGCAGGGGCAGTCCTCGGTGGAGTTGGCCCTGCTGCTGCCCTTGTTGGCCCTCATCATCCTGGTGATGGCCCAACTCTTCGTCACCTCCGACCTGACCATCGTCACCGTGGTCAAGGCCTATCGCCAGACCATGGACCATGCCCGCAAGATTGACGGCCAAGGCGGCTTCTCCCACCTGCACGTGGAGGAGGCCGACAACGAGATGCCCGTGCTGCCAGGCCTTAACGGGCTGTTCAACCAGCTCTCCGGCTCGCCCCTGCGCCCGCCCGGCTCGCCTTGGCATGTGCGCAGGGGATTGGCCGTCACGGCCGGCTCTCTCACCGGCACCAGGCGCAGCGCCTTCAACGACTTTGGCGACGGGCAGGGGCTGGGCGGAAGCGCGGAGCGCAAGCGGAAGGTGCTGGACGGCTTCTAGCCGCACCTGGCCGCCCAGGCCCGGCAAAAGGGGTTTTTGGGCGGGCGGTGCGGCCGCCCCCCAAGACGGCAAGGATTGGAACCCAAGGATTAGGATGCGCAAGTGGCTAAGCTAGCATTGTCGGGAAAACTGGGGGTGGTGATCCCCGTGGCGCTGGGCCTGGCGGCCATTGCGCTCACCCACCTCTACTTCAGCTTCAAGGAAGACCAACTGGGCTTTTCAGCCGAGCCAGTGCCGGTGCTGGTGGCCACGACGGACATTCCGCGCATGACGCGCCTGAACGAGGAGATGTTCGCCGTGCAGAAGGTGCCACGGCGTTTCCGGCAACCCGAGGCCCTGGACCCCTCCAAGGGCCGCTCCCTGCTGAACCAGGTGGCCATCGCCCCCATCAAGAAGGGCGAGCAGATAGTGGGCACCAAGCTCATTGACTTCGGCGTGGAGACCGGCCTGGCCATCAAGGTGCCCAAGGGGCGGCGGGCCGTGACCATCGCCGTGGACGACATCAGCGGGGTGGCCGGCCTGGTCAAGCCGGGCAACCATGTGGATATCCTGGCCACCTTCAACTTCGGGGGCGGTGACAAGTCCGACATGCGCTCCTACACCCTGCTGCAGGATGTGCTGGTGCTGGCGTCCAACCAGAACCTGGGCCTGGAGACCGAGGTGGCCAGGGCCGCCCTGACCTCGACCGGTGAGCGAGGCGGATCGCGGCCGCCCCAGGAGAGCGCCCCCTCCGACAGCAACCGGGCCAATCTGACCGTGGCCCTGAACCCCCTGCAGAGCCAGACCCTGGTCTGGGCGCAGAAG
>JAKAGJ010000169.1 GCA_021815655.1 Deltaproteobacteria bacterium
TTCCCCGCAACTGCCCTGCCACGGGAGCCGCCGGTGCCGGCCTCTGCCGCAGCGCCAACCGACCCGTCATCGCCCCGTGGGGGGCACCCCACCTAGAATTTGATCATGGGTTGTATGCGCGAGCATTCCACGCCCATGGTGGCGCAGATGTCGAAGATTTCCTCGAAGCCTTCCTCGGGCGAGGAGAGGATGGAGATGAAGACCCGCTCCACCTTGAGCTTGTGGATGAGCTGGGTCAGCTCCTGGCGGCTGCCCAGGACCTTCACGCCGTGGATGAGGTGCCCCAGTTTGGCCGGGTCGTCGTCCACGAAGCCCACGGGAACGAAGGGCAGCCGAGGATTGTTGCGCAGTTCGCGCAACAAAAGCTCGCCGCCGTCGCCGGCGCCCATGATGAGCACCGGCACGCCCTGCTGGCCGCGCACCTTTTCGCGGAAGACGCGCAGGAGCCCCCGGGCGCCGGCGATGAAGACGTAGCACAACAGGAAGTCGATGACCATCACCGCCCGCGAGAAGCCCTTGGGCCCATAGAGCAGCACGAAGAACAGGGCCGTGATGGCGCTGCCCATGAGGCTGGCCTTGGCCATCTGCACCAGGTCGTGCACCGACAGGTAGCGCCACTCGCCGCGGTAGAGGCCGAAGAACCAGAAGCAGGTCATCTTGCCGGCCAGAAGCCAGGGCAGGGACTGGGCCATGATGCCCAGCTCCCAGTCGGTGATATGCCCCTCGAAGCGCAGGAGCCAGGCCGCGGCGTAGGCCGCCGAGACCAGCACCAAATCGGCGGCGATCTGCAATATCTGCTTCTTGAACAACAGCACCCGGCTCAGGATGGGGCTTTTCTGCATCCAGGAGAGCTTCTCCTGCCCCTCGTAGACCTTTACCTCGCCCAGGTAGATGCCAAAGGAAACCAGCCCCACGGCGATCAGGGCCACGATCACCGCGGCGATCAAGGGCGTGGCCAGGCGTGAGAGCATCAGCGAGCCCAGGCCGCCGGCCAGGCTGATGAACAAGAGCGTCAGCACCGAGCGCCGCTCGGAGAGCCCCAGGAAGACCAGGCGGTGGCTGGAGTGGTCGCGGCCGCCCTGGGCGATGGAGCGGCCGTGGCTGGTGCGCTGGAAGGAGACCAGGGTGGTGTCGAAGATGGGCACCACCAGGGCGCCCAGGGGCACCAGGAGGGCCATGGCCAGGTGGGAGGCCTGGGTGGCGGTGTTGGCGCTCAGGATGGTGGTGGCGGCCAGGGTGAAGCCCAGAAAGAGCGATCCGCAGTCGCCCATGAAAATTTTGGCCGGGTTGAAGTTGTAGATGAGAAAGCCGCCGGCGGCCCCGGCCAGCATGGCCGCCAGGACGCCGGTGGCCACCGTGCCCCCGGTGGCCGCGCCCAGGGCCAGCACCAGGCCGGCCACGCAGACCACCCCCGAACTCAGCCCGTCCATGTTGTCCAGGATGTTGACGGCGTTGGTCACGCCCACCAGCCAGAAGACCGTCAGCGGCACCCCCAGCCAGGCCCAGGGGATGACGCTCTTCTCCAGGCTTATGCCCTGGCTCACGGCCACCAGGGCCACCACCAGCTGGCAGAGGAACTTGACCTGGGGCTTCATCTCGCGGGCGTCGTCGTAGAGCCCCACACTGAACATGGCCCCGGCGCAGGCCAGCAGGGTCCAGTACAGACGGTTGTGGGCGCCCAGCAGCATGAAGGCGGCCAGGAAAGCCAGGAAGATGCCCACGCCGCCGTAGACCGCGGTGGGCTTCTGGTGCCAGCGGTCCTCCCGGGGGGCCACCACCCAGCCCTGGCGCCTGGCCAGCCAAATGACCGCCGGCGTCAGCCCGGCACAGATGGCCAGGGCCAGCAGAAAGGCGCTGGTCAGGGTCCAAGCCATAGGGGCCTAGCGCTCCCGGTAATAGGCCACCACTGATTCCACGATCTCGCGGATGCCCATCTGGGGGCTGAAGCCCACCAGGGACTTGAGCTTGGACACGTCGGGCACCCGGCGCTGCATGTCCTCGAAGCCCTCCTCATAGGCCTGGTCGTAGGGCACCAGCACGATCTTGGAGCTGGAGCCCGTGACCTCCTTGACCAGCTCGGCCAGGGCGGCGATGGATATCTCCTGCTGGCTGCCCACGTTGACCACCTGCCCCAGGGCGGGCTCGCATTGGGCCAGGGCGGCCAGGGCCGTGACCACCTCGGAGACATAGGAGAAGCAGCGGGACTGGGTGCCGTCGCCGTAGACCGTGATGGGCTTGCCCTGAAGCGCCTGCAGGGCGAAGGAGGGCAGCACCATGCCGTAGCGCCCGGTCTGGCGGGGGCCCACGGTGTTGAACAGGCGGGCCACCACCACCGGCAGTCCCCGGGCCTTGTGGTAGGCCAGGGCCAGGAACTCGTCGATGGCCTTAGAGCAGGCGTAGGACCAGCGGGCCTTGCTGGTGGCGCCCATGACCAGGTCGTGGTCCTCCAGGAAGGGCACGGCGTCGTTCTTGCCGTAGACCTCGCTGGTGCTGGCGATGATGACCTTCTTGCGCTTCTTGTTGGCCAGGCGCAGGAGCACCTCGGTGCAGCCGATGTTGGTCTCGATGGTGCGCACCGGGTTTTCCACGATCAGGCGCACGCCCACGGCGGCGGCCAGGTGGTAGACCACGTCGGCGCGGTCCACCATCTCGGCCAAGAGCGGCTCCTCGCGCACGTCGGCGATGGTGTGGCCGAAGCCGGCGTGGCCGCGCAGGGCGTCCAGGTTCTCGATGGAGCCGGTGGACAGATCGTCCACCACGTGCACCTCCTGGCCCAGGTCCAACAGATGCTCGGCCAGGTGCGAGCCGATGAAGCCGGCCCCGCCGGTAATCAACGCGCGCGTGGCCTTGGGTTGAAGCTGATTCATTATGGCGGTCCCTTCAGGACATGAGAAAGCGGCGAAGGCCAGAAAAAGCCCCCGCAGCCAGGATTATCATATTACCGGGAGCGGCAAGTGAAGTTGTTTTTTAATCTCCCGGTAATGCCCCGCTAAGCGGGGCCGGGCGCGCAAGCGCCCGAGCGGCCAGGCAAAAATACCCTTTTGCCTGGCCGAGGCCCAAAGCACAGGCCATGTACTTTTCGCCCCAAGTCATGACGTCTGGCCCGCCCCGGGGCCAGCCGGCCGGCGCTTGCCGGCCCGGGCCAAGCCGGGAGGCTGGAGCCAGTGCCTGCTACCTACCAGCCTGGGGGGGAAAAGTCAATCGCTGTCCTATCTTATCAGCCAGGAGGCCGCGCCGGGCCCTGGCGGCTCCGGGCCGGCTTTCACCAGCGGATGACTGGGCATTTAGCCTAGGCCGGCGCCTGCGCCTGCTCCAGCTTGGAGCCCACCTCCTCGCCGCATACCGTGCAGTAATAGGCGAACTTCTCGCCCTGGGGCAGCACCAGCAAGAGCTTGCGCCGCACCGGCTGGGCCTTCTGGCAGCGCCGGCAGTACAGGCTGGAGGCCTCCAGGCCCCCGAAGCTGGAACGGCCCGAGCCGGGCCGGGGGTGTGGGTCCATCTCCGCCATCCTCCCAGCGGATTCCTGGGTGATTATAACATACGCCCTTTGGCTTAGGTCATCAGCCCCAGCTCGGCGATGAGGCGGTCCAGGTAGCCCAGCAGGAACTGGCGCTGGGCCGGGCTGGCGTAGCCCGTGCAGTTGCAGCGCAGGCTGTCGTGGGCGCGCACCAGAAGCTCCAGGCGCAGGGACTCCTCCTCCAGCACCAGGGCCACGCGGTGGGGACCGCAGTCCTTGTGGGCCACCTGCTCGGGGCTTAAGAGGTCCGGGGGCATCTCCAGCCAGTACACCCCGTCCATGGCCGAGGGGGCCAGGGTGGCGCCCAGGTGCTGGGCCAGCTTGTCGATGTCCGGGCGGCGCAGTTCATCCAGCACCAGCGAACGCATCAGGATTCCTCCACGATTTGGGCGTCGCGGCGGCGACCGCCCCGCCAGGCGTCCAGCACGGCGTAGGCCCACAGGCAGGCCAAAAGCCCCCCCAGCACCATGAACCAGGCCGAGCCCTGGGCTCGCAACTGGGCGCCCAGGGCGGCGAAGTCGCCGGGCGGGGCCCCGGCCTCCTGGATGGCCACCACCGCCCGGCTGAACTGGTGCAGGCCGAAGCCCAGCATGATGATGAACAACAGGCTCATGGCCGCCACCATGATGGAGCCCTTGAACAGCTCGCGGTTGAGTATCTGGCCCAGGCCCGGCACCAACAGCGACAACAGCGGCGAGACAACAGCCTTGCGCATGGCCTAGACCTTCCGCCCGTACATAGCCAGGTAGTCGCGCACCTGCCTGAGCAGGCCCTCGTCCATGGGCCGGCGCAGGCCCTCCACCAGCACCGGCTCGCCCGAGGCGTGCAAAAACTCCACGCACTGGCGGATGCCCAGGAGCGGCCACACCGGCAGGCCGGTCCTCTGGGTGAAGGCGCCCAGGGCGTCGGCGCCGCGGGCGCCCTCGATCACCCGGCCGGCGTCGTCGTATACCGCCTGCACCTGCTCGCGGTCCACGGCCAAGGCCACGCCCATGATCTTCAGGCTAATGCCCTGGGCCTGTTCATGGGCGGCCAGCTTGTCCAGAAGCTCCACCTTGGTGGCCATGGAGGTGCCCACGTCGTCCAGGATCAAGACTCGGGCGCCGTCGGTCAGCGCCCCGGTGACGAACATGTTGGCCTTGCCGCTGGCCTCGCCGTGGGTCTTCTGCTCCTTGCGGTCATACTCGAACAAGAGGTCCTGGCCGTGGTCCTGCCACAGGGCGATGGCCGTGGCCTGGGCGATGGCGCTGCCCTTGTAGGAAGGCCCCAGGAGCACGTCCACCTGACCGGCCTGGCCGCTCTCGGCCAGCCACTGGGCAAAGCAGCGCCCCAGCTCCAGGGCCAGGCGCCCCGAGCGGAAGACCCCCAGGTTGGCGAAGTAGGGCGTGGGGCGGCCGTCCTTGAGCCGCAGACCCGAGCGGAAGAACAGCGCCCCGCTCTGGGCCAGGAGCCGGGCCAGGTTTTCTTGATATGGTTGCATGGGCCGCCTCAACGGGGAGTTAGGATGTATTTGTCCACCAAATGGTGGGGATTGTAGGACTCCTTGGCCGCGCGCAGGCCGGCCAGGCCCAGGTCCTGCTCGCGGTTGATATAGGTGTAGCCAGGCCAGGCCTTGCGGACGAAGTGCTGGTTGATGGCCGCGTAGAGCCCGGGCAGCTCGGGGTTGGCCTTCTCTATGTGGATCACCGCCGTGTCGGGGTTCAAGGGCTCGCCCAGGCTGAAGGCCTCCACCTTGCCCTCCACCAGGATGGCCCCGCCCACATAGTCCAACTTACCGAAATTGCTCAAGGCCTCGTAGATGGCCTGGTCCTCGCCCGCCAGGCTCAGGTCGCTGGCGCAGTCCTTGAATGCGCACCAGTCCTGCTGCATGGCCAGCACTCTCGCCACCAGGCCCTCGTCCAGGGCACGGTATTCATGGCCGGGGAAGGCCTTGAGGAACTTGTTAAGGTGGTTCTTCTTGCGGTGGAAGCGGTTGCCGGCCAGGGCCGCCAGCTCGGCGCCCAGGTACACGTAGTCGCTCTGGTCGCGCTCCAGGCTGGCCTGGAAGCGTGTCTGGTCGATGCGCGGCAAGAGATCGCCGCCCAGGCGCTGGAGGCTGGGGCTGGCGCCGGCCTCGGCCAGCACCCGGCACAGTTCCAGGCAGGCCGGGGTCAGGTCGCCGGGGCCCAAGGGCGGCAAGGCGAAGGGCTCCTGGTCGGAGGGCCCCGCCAGGATGAGCAGGTGCTCCCCCCAGACCCGCCACAAGGGGCGGTAGTGCCCCCGCCACATGAATAGATTGGTGAAGGTCAGCTCCGAGGTCTGGGGCGCCTCGGCGCGCAAAAAGGCGTTTATGGCCTCTTTGTCGACCAATTCCAGGGATTTGAAGCCTTGGCTCTCCAGGGTGGAGG
>JAKAGJ010000170.1 GCA_021815655.1 Deltaproteobacteria bacterium
TGCGGTTCAATCATTTTCAGTTTGGGGCGGGGCCTGGGGGGTGTCTCCCTCCTGGGCCCGCCCGAAAGAGGACGTCCGGCCCTCGCGGGAGGGCCAGCGGTCCCAAGGCGGCCGCGACCCGGCCGCCAGCGGGGCCTGGCAACCCAGACCGGTCATGACCAGGTCCATGATGGGGTCCACCAGGTCCACCAGGTTGTGCTTGCGGTCCGAGAGGAGCCAGTTGGTGGACACATGGTCCACCGCGCCCATCAGGACCGAGCGGATGACGTAGGGGTCAAGGTCCGCTCGGAACTCCCCGCTGGTGATCCCCTCCTCGATGATGTGGGTGATCTCCTTGAAGCCCTCGCGGATGAGGCGATAGCCCTCGGTCTTGCGGAAATTTAAGTTTCCCTTGAGGATGAGCAGGTTGATCACCGCGTAGTCGGGGTTTTCCTGCCAGGTGTACAGGTACAGATAGAGGATGGCCCGCAGGCGGTTGGCCGCCCCGCGGATGAGCTGGAGGTGGAAGCGGTTTTGCTCGCGCACCTTGGCCACGAAGGCCTCGGGGATGCTGAAGAGCAGCCCCTCCTTGGAGGAGAAGTATTCGTAGACGGTGCCTTCCGAGACGCGGGCTTCCTTGGCGATCTCGGAAACCGTGGACTCGTGGAAGCCATTGCTGGCGAACACCCTCTCGGCGGCCTTGAGAACTTGCTCATTGCGCGCCTTCATCTTGCTTTGACCGCTCATGCGAGCCACTCCCGGTTTCGTTTAGTCGGCGAACAGCCGCGCATCCAGGCGCGCGGTCAGTCCGTCACTCTCGCCCAGGCGATGGGCCAGGCCCTGGGTCTTGGGCAGTTCGTAGTGGAAGAAGTAGCGCATGGTGGCCAGCTTGCCCTGATAGAAAGCCTCGTCGGACTCACCCACGCCGCCGGCCAGGGCCTGGGCGGCCGCCACGCCCTGCTTCAGCCACTGCCAGGCCACGGCCACCAGGCCGAAAAGCTCCAGGTAAAGGGTGGCGTCGCAGAGGAACACCGCCACGTCGCCGGCCGCCGCCAGCTTCAACTTGGCCTGGGTGATTGCCGACAGCCGTTCCAGCGAGCCTTGCAGGCGCCGGCCATACTCCGCCAGCTCCGGCACCTGGCTGGCGGCCTGGATATCCCGCGCCAGCTCCTCGGCGAAAAGCTTTAAGCCCTGGCCGCCCTGCATGCTCACCTTGCGCCCCAAGAGGTCCATGCCCTGGATGCCGGTGGTGCCCTCGTGAATGGGGTGGATGCGCACGTCGCGGAAGTACTGCTCCGAGGAAAACTCATCGGTGTAGCCATATCCGCCCAGTATTTGCAGACCGGCGCTGGTGGAGAGGATGCCCATCTCCGAGGGGAAGCTCTTGGCCACGGGTGTGAGCAGCTCCAGCAGCAGGTGGGAGGCCTCCTTCTGCTCGCCCTCGCCGTGGGCCTCCAGGTCGGCGTACTTGGCGCATTGCAGCAAGAGCGCCAGGGAGCCATCCACCACCGCCCGCTGGAACAAGAGCATGCGCTTGACGTCGGCGTGCTCGATGATGGGCACCTGCGGCTGGGTGGGATCCTTGGCGGCGATGGGCCGACCCTGGGGCCTCTCCTGGGCGTATTGCAGCGAGGCGTAGTAGGCGCCCGAGGCCACGGCCGTGGCCTGCTTGCCCACGCTGATGCGCGCCTCGTTCATCATCTGGAACATGTAGGCCAGGCCCTTGTGGGGCTCGCCCACCAGCCAGCCGTGGCAGTCGCCGGCCTCGCCCATGGCCAACTGCACGATGGGGCAGCCCCGGTAGCCCAGCTTGTGAAAGAGCCCGGCGGTGTTCAGGTCGTTGGGCACAAGCTTGTCGCCCTCGGGCCTGAGCTTGGGCACCACGAAAAGGCTGATGCCCTTCACCCCGGCTGGCGCGCCCTTGATGCGCGCCAGCATGAGGTGCACAACGTTTTCCACCGCGTCGTGGTCGCCGGCGCTGATGAAGACCTTCTGGCCGCTTATCAGGTAGTGGCCCTGGTCGGTGGGCGTGGCGGTGACGGCCACGTCGGAGAGCGAGCTGCCGGCCTGGGGCTCGGTCAGGGCCATGGTGCCCTGCCAGCGGCCGGCTAGCATGTTGGGCACATAGGTCTCTTGCAGCTTTTCCTCGCCAAAGGAGAGGATGAGGTGGGCCGCGCCTGTGGTCAGCCCCAGGTAGGCCGAGGCCGAGAAGTTGGCCGAGGCGAAGGCGAATAGGCAGGCGGTATTTATCATCACCGGCAACTGCATGCCCTGGTGCTCGTAGGAGAAGGTGGCCGAGAGCCAGCCGCCCTCGCCGGCCTGCTCCAAGAGCTGGCGCACCACCGGGCGCACGCGCACCTGGCCTTCCACCAGCTCCGGCGGATTGAGGTCCAGGTCGCGAAAGGCCGGGTAGAGCAACTGATCGCTGATGCGCAGGGCCGTGCCCAGCATCATGTCAAAGCTCTCGCGGTCGTGATCGGCGAAGAAGGGCAGTTGGCAGAGCTGCTGTGCCTGCCCCACTTCGTACAGGAGGAATTTCAGATTGCGTTCGCTCAGGTACTTGTTACCCATGTCTTCACTCCGCTAGTACGGGTAGAAGGTCTGGCCCTGCTGGGCCATGTTCTTGATGAGCTGGGCCGGGGCGAAACGGGGGCCGTACTTCTGCTCCAGCTCCTTGAGCTTGGCGTGGACGTTGCCCAGGCCCCACTGGTCGGCGTAACGCAGCACGCCGCCGCGGTAGGGCGGGAAGCCGGTGCCGGTTATCATGGCCAGGTCCATGTCCGCCGGCCGGTCGCAGATGCCCTCCTCAATCATCAGGGCCGCCTCGTTGATGGCGATGCCCAGCATCAGGTCGATGATCTCCCGCTGGCTGGCCTGGCGCGGGGCCAGGTTGTGGGCCTTCAGGTACTCAGCCACCACCGCCGCCACCCGGGGGTTGGGCACCGGCTGGGCGCCGCGGTAGTCGAAGTAGCCGGCGCCGGTCTTGCGGCCATAGTCGCCCAGCTGGTAGATGGCCTCGTTCAGGGGGTGGACCTCATAGCGGCCGCCCAGACGGCGGGCGAAGGTGGTGCCCACGTGGTAGTTGATGTCGATGCCCGTGAGGTCGGCCAGGGTGGCCGGGCCCATGGGCATGCCGAACTCCAGCATGGCCTCGTCGACGGCCTGGATGCTGACGCCATCAGCCCAGAGGAAAATCGCTCCCACCATGAGCGCGCCCAGTTGGCGCGAGACATAGAAGCCCGGGCCGTCGTTCACCACCACCGGCACCTTCTGGATGGCCCGGCCGAAGGCCACGCTGCTGGCCAGGGTCTGGTCGGAGGTCTGGCCGGCGCAGATGATCTCCAACAGGGGCATGCGCTCGGCCGGGTTGAAGAAGTGCAGGCCGATCATGCGGGCGGGGTCCTTGAGCACGGAGGCCATCTCGGTGATGGGCAGGGCCGAGGTGTTGGTGCCGAAGATCACGTCAGGCCGGCAGATGCCCTCCAGCTTCTTCCAGATGTCCTGCTTGACCCCCATGTCCTCCAACACCGCCTCGATCACCAGGTCCACATCGGCCAGGTCCTCCAGCTGGGTGGTGGTGCGCAGCTTGCCGGCCAGCAGAGCCGCAAGTTGGTCGGGCTTGATCTTGCCCGTCTTGAGCTTGTAGCCGAAGGTCTTTTTTATGGCCTCCACGGCCTTGGCCAGGGCCTGGTCGTTGATCTCCCAGAGCACGGCCTCGAAGCCGCCCGCCAGCAATAGGTGCACGATGCCCGAGCCCATCACGCCGCCGCCCAGCATGGCCACCTTGTGCACCTTGGCCGGCAGGGTGTCCTTGATGCGGGGCAGGCGGCCGGCGGCTCGCTGGTTTAGGAAGGTGCTGATCAGGTTCTTGGCCACCGGCGAGACCACGCAGTCGCCGAACAGATCGGCCTCGCGGGTGATGTCGGCCAGGAAGTCCATGCTCAGGCCCTTTTCCACGGCCTCCACGATCTTGAAGGGCGCGATGTAGCCCTTGGCCTTCTTGGCCAGGCCGGCCTTGACGAAGCCGATCAGGTCGGCCTTCTCCATGACACTGGGCAGGCGGTCGAAGCGCTTGCTGGCCATGCGGGTCTTGTAGGTGAACTCGCCGCTCTGGAACTTGTCCACCGCGGCCAGGGCCACCTCCAGCAGCTTGTCGGCCGGCGCCAGCTCGTCCACCAGTCCCAAGGACCAGGCCTTCTCGGCCTTGATGAACTTGCCGCTGGTCATCATGTCCAGGGCGTCGGGCAGGCCGATGAGCCGGGGCAGGCGCTGGGTGCCGGCGCTGCCGGGGATCAGCCCCAGCTTCACCTCGGGCAGGCCCACGCTGATGCCGGGCACGGCGACGCGGTAGTGGCAGGCCATGGCCATTTCCAGGCCACCGCCCAGGCAGTTGCCGTTGATGGCCGCGATCACCGGCTTGGGCCCCTGCTCCATGAGGTTGAACAGGCTGTGCACCCACATCAGGCGCTCCACGAAGCGCGCCTTGTCCTTCTCGGGCAGCATCTGGGTGACGTCGCCGCCGGCCACGAAGTTCTTGCCCGTGCCGGTGAGCACCAGCGCCCTGACCTGGGCCTCGCCCAGGGCGGCGCGCACGGCCTGGTCCAGCTCGCCCATGAAGTCCTGGGACATCTGGTTGACCGGAGGGTTGTCCATGCGCAGAACGGCCACGCCGTCCTTCAGTTCCACCTTGACCGTCTTGAAGTCCATCATCATGCCGCTCTTTCCTTTCCGGGAGATTTTTAATAAGGGGCGCGGCTAGGCGTCCTGTTTTTGCTTGGCCAATTCCTCGTCCCTGAGCGCCTTGCGCAAGAGCTTGCCCACCGCCGACTTGGGCAGCGACTGCCTGAACTCGATCAGCCGGGGGACCTTGTAGCCGGTGAGGCGCTCCCGGCAGAAGTCGATGATCTCCTGGGCGCTGGCGCTCTCGCCCGGCTTCAGGACCACGAAGGCCTTGACCGTCTCGCCGCGGTAGGGGTCGGGCACGCCCAGCGCCACCGCCTGGGAAACCTTGGGGTGCTGAAAGAGCACCTCGTCGATCTCGCGGGGGTAGATGTTGAAGCCGCCGGCGATGATCATGTCCTTCTTGCGGTCCACGATGAAGATGTAGCCGTCCTCGTCCTTGATGGCCACGTCACCGGTGTGCAGCCAGCCGTTTTGGAGCTGCTTGGCTGTCTCCTCGGGGTTGTGCCAATAGCCGCTCATGACATAGGGCGACCTGATGGCGATTTCGCCGGGGGACCCGGCGGGCACCTCCTCATGGCCGGACTCCAGGTCCACCAGCTTCACATCGGCCCCAACCAGGGGAATGCCGATACTGCCGTGCTTTTTCAGGCCGACAAAGGGATTGGCGATGCCCAGGCTGGTGGTCTCGGTCATGCCCCAGCCCTCGGAGTAGAGGATGCCCAGGTCCTCCACCTGCTCGATCAGCGACAGGGGCATGGGCCCGCCGCCGGTATTGAGCAGCTTGATCTTGCGGTCCAGCTCAAGCTCACCGGCTTTGGCGTGGTTGACGATGGCGTGGGCCAGCGTGGGCACGGCGGGGAAGTAGGTGATCTCCGGCAGGCGCTTAAGGATGCCCATGAACTGCTCGATGTCGAACTTGGGCACCAGGACCATGGTGGCGCCGGTGTATACCGCGTACTGCAGGCAGCATATCTGGCCAAAGACGTGGAACAGGGGCAGCACGGACATCACCCGGCGTCGCTCCACCGGGATCATGCGCAGCGACCCCTCGCCCCACAGGGCGCAGGCCGTGCCCGCGGAGACGTAGTTGGCGTGGGTGAGCACCGCACCCTTGGGGAAGCCGGTGGTGCCGCCGGTGAACATCATCACCGCCGGGTCCTGGCAGTGCACGGCCACCCGGGGCGGCCGCGCGGCCGGGGCGCTGTCCAGGAGCTG
>JAKAGJ010000171.1 GCA_021815655.1 Deltaproteobacteria bacterium
TCTGGCCATCAGCGATCCGGCCGGTTTTGCCGCTCTGGCCAGCGTGGCCAAGGCGGTTTAGGCCCCCGGTCCGCATCGCCTACCCTGCTGGCCATCAGGTCCCCGCGCCTTGACCCGCGCGGGGACCTGCCCCCAAACCAGGCCCTGGGAGGGTAGATGGACAAGCCTCCGCTCCCCTCAAAGCCCTACTTCCGCATCGGCGAAGTGGCGGAGCTTTTGGGAGTCGAGACCTACGTCCTGCGCTACTGGGAAAGCGAATTCCCCCAGCTAAAACCGGTGCGCGCTCCCAGCCGCCAGCGTCTCTACCGCCGGGTCGACGTCGAAACCCTCTTGTATATCAAGGGCCTGCTCCACGAGGAAGGCTACACCATCGCCGGGGCAAAGCGCCGTCTGGACGAGGTGAAGGCCGCGCGAGCGCCTTTGGCAACCTCCCCCGCCGCCACCAAGGGGCAGCAATCCCTGGCCCTGACGCCGCCCTCTGAGCCGGCCCTGGCCGATGCGCAAGCAAACCCGACCCCCGCCGCCCCACCGCCGGTGGTGCTGGAGGTGCTTGGCGAGCTGCGCGATCTGCTCAAGAAGCTGTCCTGATTCTTCAGCCCACTGCTCTCAATGGGTTAGCCTGGCAACCAACAGCCGGGCGGGGGTGTACCCCGCTGTCTTGCCGGGGCGCGGCCCCTAGCCCTACCGGGTCTTCTGGGCCGCCAGGAGCCGCTGGGCGGCCTCGGCCAGGGCCTGGGGCTGGCCCAGGCCGGCCAGGTGCGTGGGTGCCTCCTGGAAGCGCTCCAGGGCGTTGAAGAAGCCGTCCAGCACCTCGCCCTGGCGGGTGGGCACCAGAAAAATGTGGGTGTGGGGTATGCGCCGGCCCCGGGCATACATGGTCACCATCTCCGGCTGGAAGGCCTCCATCAGCAGGTTGGCGCCCTGGCGGGCTATTTCGAAGAGGCTGGCCGTCTCCGGCGCGCTTAGCTCATGCCACCAGGGCACGTGGCGCCGGGGGATGACCAGGCAGTGCCCCTGGCTGAAGGGATTGATGTCCAGGATGCACAGGGTGTGAGGGTCTTGCAGGATGACCTGGGCCGGGGCGCTGCCGGCGGCGATGGCGCAGAAAACGCAGGCTGTCTGTTCGGAAGGCATATCTCCTCCCATCAAGATTGTCCTTGGCCAAGCCCTGGCTTCAAGCGGGCCAGGAAGGCCCGCCGGGCGCCACAGCGCCCGGGAGACCGGGCAAAACCGCGTTTTGCCCGGGCGATGCGCGGTCCAAGGACACGGATGTCCTTGGCCGCGCTCTAGCTTAGATCGGCCGGGCGATGACCGTGATCTTCTTGTCCAGAAACTTGCCGTAGAGGCGCACGGCCCGCTCCAGGTATTCGGGGAAGGGAACCCCGTGCTCGGCGGCCTTGTGGCGCGCCCGCTCCAGCATGGCCGCGTCCACCACCACCAGGGAGGACACCCGCACCTTCTCGCCCCGCAGGGCCTTGTCCTTCGCGTTCATGCCTGCCTGCCCTGTTCTTTGCTATATTGAGTGGGCGGACGACACTTCCCCGCGCCCCAGGCGCTAGAGGTAATATAGCATGGAAATCATCTTTCTCGGCAGCGGCGGGGCCTGGGGACTGCCCGAGCATCAATGCCCCTGCGCCACCTGCCGCCACCTGCGGAGCATCGGCCAGCGCCGCATGCGCACCAGTCTGTGGGTGGAGGCCGGCGCCCCCATACTCATCGATCCCGGCCCGGACCTGCGCGCCCAGATCATGGCTCACGACCTGCCCCGGCCGGCAGCGGTGCTCATCACCCACGAGCACCACGACCACTACCTGGGCCTGGACGAGTTGCTTTGCTATCGCCGCAACCGGCCCCCGGCCGATTGGCGGCCCATCCCCACCTATGCCCACCCCCAGGCCTGGCCGGCCATCGAGCAGCGCTTCGCCTACCTCATTCCCAGCCTGCTGGACAAGCGCCCGGCCCTGCCCGGCCAGCCCCTGGAGGGCGCGCCCTTTGGCCCGGAGCTTGTCTGCACGCCGGTAAAGACCGACCACGGGCCGGTGCCCAAGGGCTCCCTGGGCTACATCCTGGAGGAGCGCCGGCGGGGGCGCGAGTACCGCCTGGGCTATACCAGCGACCTGGTGCGCACGGTGGAGCCCCTGGCCCTGGCCTACCTGGACTGCCTGGTGTGCCAGTGCCACTTCCTCAACGAACCTCAGGTCAACCGGGCCAACCACCTGAGCCTGCAAAACGCCCTGCCCCTGCTCAAGGCCTGGCGGCCGGGGCGGGCGTTCTTCGTGCACCTGTCCTGCCAGGACACCATCCCCGGCGACGAGCCGGCCAACGCCATGCTGAAGAAATACGCGCCCGCCGCGCCCCTGCGCGACCCCCAGGGCCAGGCCTACCCCATACCCCGGGACCAGGCCTCCTGGCAGGCCACGGTGGACCGGGTGCTGGCCGATCACGGCCTGGAACTGCCGGCCTTGGTGGCCCTGGACGGCCTGCGGGTAAAGCTGTGCTGAGGCCCCGGCGCATCGGGCCGGCCCTGTGGCTGGCCCCGGTCCTGACCCTGACCCTGGTTCTGGCCCTTCTGGCCGGGGCGGCGGCGGCGGCGGACTGGGTGCCGGTGCTCTTTGTCAACGACGGCGACACCATCACCGTGCGCCTGCACGGGCGCAAGGAGCTGGTGCGCCTGTTGGGGGTGGACGCGCCGGAGACCGGCCACAGCCTTAAATTGCGGCGCGCCGCCCGCCAGGCCGGGCGCACCCCCCAGGAGGAGGCCCGCCTGGGCCAGATGGCGCGGGGCTTCGTGCTGGAGTTGTTGCCCCGGGGCAGCCGGGTGCGCCTGGAGGGCGACGCCCGGGCCGGAGAGCGCGACCGCTACGGGCGGCTCCTGGCCTATGTGTATCTACAAAACGGCCAACTGCTCAACGCCCTGCTGCTGCAAGAGGGTCAGGCCCGCGTCTATGGGGCCTGCCACTGCGCCCGCCTGGGCCAGTTCAAGATATGGGAGGCCCAAGCCAGGGCCCAGGGCCGGGGCCTGTGGCCCCTGGGCGGCCCTTAGAGATAGGTAAGCAGATTGAGCTGGGATACGGTGGAGATCACCCTGAGGGTGGACTGATAGGTGGTCTGCTGGCGTTGCAGGTCGATGAAGGCCTGGGTGAGGTCCACGTCCTGCAAATCCGAAAGCGTCTGGGAGTTGTTCAGCTTGGAATCGTCCAGCACGTTGCTGCGCACGGTGATGCGGTCCTGGCGGGCGCCGCTCTCGGCCTGGTAATTGGTCAGGTTGGCCAGGGCCTGGTTGAGGGCCTGCAAGGTATGCTGGCTCTGGGTCTGGGCCTGCTCCTGGGTGCCGTTCTGCAGCTGATACAGCCACTGGTTGAGATTGTCCAGCACCTGCACCTGATTCTGCGCCACATGATAGGTGAAGCTGTCCCCGGCCTGGAAGCTGCCGTTGTCCACCTGGAGATAGATGCCGTCGCCGCCGGGCAGCTGCACCTTGCCCCCGCTGCCGCTGGCGCTGAAGGTTACGTCCTGCTGCTGCTGGGCGCCGCCGTCGTCGGTCCAGCTCACGCGCAGGGTCACGTCGCTGTCCGGCACTTGCCCGGCCTTGACCACGTTGATGGTCAGGTCGCGGTCCAATACCCCCCGGTAGGCCCCGGAAAGCTGCACCGTGCCGCCGCCGGTGTTGGCCGACCCGGCCCGGGCCTGCTGCCCATCCAAGTTCACGGTCATGGCCGAACCCAGGAGCTGGGCCGCGTTGATGTTGTAGGTCAGGCGCTGGTTGGTGGAGAAGTTGACGGCCATGCCCTCCTGATTGCCCTGGTAGTGTCCCACGTCCAGCTCCATGACGCTGCCCAGCTTAAAGCTCTGGCTGTCGCGGTACAGCGACAGCCCGCCCAGTCCGGGCACGTTCACGGCGTTGCTCTGCCCGCTGGAGGGCAGGGGCACGTCGGCGCTCTGGGCGCTGCCGTCGTCGCCGTACCAGCTTAGGTGCAGGGTTACGGCGCCGCTGGCCGGGTCCACGGCGGTCACCTGGGCGCGCACGGTGGTGGCCAGGCGCAGGCTGCTCTGACCATCGAGGAAGAGCTTGCCCTGGGTGTCGTCGCCGTTCATGCCGCCCAGCAGGGTGCCCGAGGTGTTGACCACGGCGGTGCTGCCGCCGCTGTTGGTGGCGGTCAGGGCGACGTTGTAGGCCGCGCCCGTGGCCTTGGCCGTCACCTGCACCGTGGCGCCGCTGCCGTCGGCGCTGGAGCTGGCGGTGTAGTCGGTGGTGTGGGCGTTGATGAAGTCGGCCAGGTCCTGGGCGAAGCCCGCCGCCGTGGAGGGAGGGGCCGCGGTGGCGGTGGTAACGGCGTTGGGGTCGGCGACCACGGCGGCGTTGAGATAGGCCCCGCCGGCCAGGGAATGGACGTAGACCTGGTTGCCGCCCACCACCTGGGCGCGCAGGGTGTTGCCGGCGTTGATCTGGCTGGCCAAATCCTGGGCCGAGGTGGCGGCGTCCGTGCCGTTGACCGTGTAGGTGGTGCCGCCCACGTTGACCTGGGCCACCCCGGCGGCGGCGCCGCTGAAGCTCACCTGGGCGGGGCATATCTGCCCCCAGTTCCAGGAATTGGTGTCCAGGGTGATGGTGTCGGTGGCGATGGGCAGGTTGGCGGGCAGGGTGTCGTCCAGGTGCACCGTGCCCACGGCCTGCTTGCCGCTGTTGATCTGGTTGGAGAGCTCCTGCAGGGTGGTGGTATTGTCCACGCTCATGTTGCCGCCCACCCCGCTCAGGTCGAAGGTGGTGGCGTAGTTGGTGGAGCCGATGTTGACCTGGGTGCCGGTGCTGTCCAGCCAGGCCTGGCAGCCCGCCCCGGCGGCGTTGATCTGCTCCACCAGGTTGGCCGCCGTGGCCGCGGCCGTGCCTCCGGCCAGGGTATAGACCTGGGCCGGCCCCACCGAGGGCGTCAGGGTGACGGTGTTGCCGGCCCCGGCGCCGCTGAAGCTCACGATACCGGTGGTGGCGAAGGTCTGGGTGCCGGCGCCGGCGGCGCCGTCCCAGTTGAGCACCTCGCCGATGCGGTTGGAAACCGCCGAGGTGGGCGCGGCCAGGGCCGCGCCACTGGTCCAGACGTCGGCGGCGCTGGCGCTGGCGGTCTGGCTGTGGGTCCAGGTGTCGAAGTCCAGGCCCAGGCCGGCCCCCAGGGTGTTGGTGAGCGCGTTGTCGGGCACGGTGATGGTGTTGCCGGCGCCGCTGGAGTCCCTGCTCAGGCGCAGGTAGTAGCTGCCGCCGCTCAGGTAGACGGAGGACTGGGTGCCGTGCCCCACGGTGGAGGCGTCGCTGACCGTGGAGGGGTCGGCGCACACCAGGGCCTGGTTGATGGGGGCGGTGGCGCTGCGGGTGCCGCTGAAAAGAAAGGAGCCCTGGGACTGGCTGTTGATCACGCGGGTGATCTCGTCGATGATGTTCTGCACCTCGCTGGAGGTGGTGAGCTGGTTGTCGGACGAATAGGTGCCGGTGGACATCTGCTCGGCCAACACCTGGGCGCGCTTTATCAGGTCGGACAAGGACTGCACGGAGGTATCCGAGTCCTTCATCCAGGACTGGGCCTGACTCAGGTTGGTCTTGTACTGGTCCGCCAGACTGATGGCCAGGTTGCTGCTCAGGATGGCGTAGGAGCTCCCCCGCCCGTCGGAGGGCACGTTGACCTTCTTCTGGGTGTTTATGCTGTTCTGGGTATCCAGCTGGCTGTTCTGCAAACGCATCAGGTCGGCCGATACGGACCGGTAATAGGCGTCCTGGGTAATGCGCATGGGTGCGGCTCCTTTCCGGGGACCTCACAGGGGCAAGGAAGCAAGCCGCGTACCAAGCCCGGCCGCTGAAGGCAGCCTTAAGG
>JAKAGJ010000172.1 GCA_021815655.1 Deltaproteobacteria bacterium
TGGGCGTGCGCATCACCGATCTGCCCATCACGCCGGAGCGGGTGCTCAGGGCCTTGCAGCAAAAGAAGGATGAGGTCTGCCGCCTGGCGCCGGGGGCCTGCCTGACAGCCTGATCCCATGCCCGGGTATGTCGGGCGCGCCTCCAGGGGGTCATTGCGAGGCCCCGCAGGGGCCGAAGCAATCGCGTGATGGCTTGGCAAACGTTGGCCAATTCGTCCCGCGATTGCTTCGTCGCCCCAAGGGGCTCCTCGCAATGACGCTTTGTTGAGGGCTTTGACGTAGCCGAGGCCCTCGGCCTAGATCCGGCCGTAGGTGGCCACCATCTCGCGCAGGCGCTGGGCCAGGCCGTCGCCTAGTTGACCTGGTTGCAGGCGCCAGCCCCAGTTGCCGTCCCGGTGGGAGGGGCGGTTCATGCGCGCCTCGCTGCCCAGGCCCAGCACGTCTTGCAAGGGTATCACGGCCATCTCGGCCACCGAGGCCAAAGCCAGGCGGATCATCTCCCAGATCAGGTCGTCATCGCTCAAGCCTCGCCCCAGGTAGCGGAACAGGCGCTGGCGGGTGGCTTCGTCGGCCTCCTCGCTGAGCCAGCCGCGCAGGGTGTTGTTGTCGTGGGTGCCGGTGTAGACCACGCTGTCGGGCTGGTGGTTGTGGGGCAGATAGGGGTTAAAGGGATTGTCCTCGCCAAAGGCGAACATCAGGATGACCATGCCCGGCAGGCCCTGCTCCCGCCTGGCCTCGCGCACCGCGGCGTCGATGATGCCCAGGTCCTCGGCGATGATGGGCAGGCGGTGGAAGCGCCGCTTCAAGGCCCGAAAGAATTCTCGGCAGGGCGCCTCTTGCCAGCAGCCGCGCACGGCGTTGGGCTCCATGGCCGGCACCTCCCAGAAGGCCACCAACCCCCGGAAGTGATCCAGGCGCACATAGTCGTACATCTCCAGGTTGCGCCCCATGCGCTCCAGCCACCAGGCAAAGCCGTGGCGCTTGATGTCGTCCCAGTTGTACACCGGGTTGCCCCAGCGCTGGCCGGTGGCGCTGAAATAATCCGGCGGCACCCCGGCCACCACGTAGGGCGCCCTCGCCCCGTCCAGCTTGAACTGGTCGGGATGGGCCCAGACGTCGGCGCTATGGAAGTCGGGGTAGATGGGCATGTCGCCAATGATGGCCAGCCCCTGGCGGTTGCAGTGCTGTTTCAGCGCCAACCACTGGCGTTGGAAGACCCATTGCTGGAAGCGCTCCAAGGCCAAGCGTGGGGCCAGGCGCTGGCGGGCGGCCTCCAGGGCCTGGGGCTGGCGGTCGCGGATGTCAAAGGGCCACTGGTTCCACAGCCGTCCCGGGAACTCGTCGGCCAGGGCCATGAACAGGCAGTAGTCCTCCAGCCAATGGGCCTGGCCCTGGCAAAAGCGCTCCAGGTCGGCGGCCAGGGACAGACGCTCGCCGGCCCGGCGCCAGGCCCGCTCCAGTAGCCGGCGCTTGAGCGCCGCCGCCCGATGGTAGTCCACCCGCTCCCCCGAGAGCGGCGTCATCTCGGCCAGGTCTTCCTCGGTGAGCAGGCCCTCGTCTTGCAGCAGTTGGGGGCTGATGAGCAGGGGGTTGCCGGCGAAGCAGGAGGCGCTGTTGTAGGGCGAGTTGCCGCGCCCCGGCTCGGTGGGGGTGAGCGGCAGCATCTGCCACAGGCTCAGGCCCGCGGCGGCCAGGAAATCGGCGAACTCATGGGCCGCCGGACCCAGGTCGCCCACCCCGAAGGGCGAGGGCAGGGCGGTGGGGTGCAGCAGGAGACCGGCGCCGCGCTCGGGCATGGGAGATGCTCCGCCAAGGGTTGCAAATTGGGCCGGGGCCGCGAGACAGCCCCGTCCCTAAAGCATACCCGAGGCCTGGCCGCCGGCGAAGATGTTTCGCCGGGCCTCGGAGCCAGTCTGAGGAATCCTCCGACTGGTTCCCAGGCCAATCATGGACGGCCAAGCGGAGAGAGCCATGAATGGCTTTCTCCTGCACGCACCTAACCGTCTAGCCCTTGGCCTTCCACTTGGCCTCCTCCTCCTCGCGCAGGGAGCGCCTGAGTACCTTGCCGATCATGGATTTGGGCAGCTCGTCGCGCACCTCAACCTCACGGGGCACCATGTAGGGGGTGAGGTTCTTATGGCAGAAGGCAATCACCTCCAGGGGGTCGATGTGCTGGCCGGCCTTGGGCACCACGTAGGCCTTCAGGTACTCGCCCTTGCGCGGGTGGGGCAGGCCCACGGCCACGGCCTCGGCCACCTGGGGGTGCTGGTGCAGCACCTCGTCCACCTCGCTGGGAAAGACGTTGAATCCGCCGATAATCACCAGGTCCTTTTTGCGGTCCACCAGGGTGACGTAGCCCTCCTCGTCCATCACCCCGATGTCGCCGGTGTAGAGCCAGCCATCCTTCAGGGTCTCGGCGGTCTTGTCGGGCAGGTTCAGGTAGCCCAGCATCAAATCCGGACCGCGCAGCACGATCTCGCCGGCCTGGCCGATGGGCATCTCGGTCACGCCGTCGGCCAGGTCCACGATCTTCCACTCCACGTCAGGGAAGGGGATGCCGATGGTGCCGGGCTTTCGTTGGCCCTTGAAGGGATTGCAGGCCACGGCGGTCACCGCCTCGGTGAGCCCGTAGCCCTCGATCAGGGCCGCGCCGGTGCGTTGGCTGAACTCCTGCATCACCGCCAGGGGCAGGGGGGCGGCGCCCACGAAGATGCCGCGCAGGCTTTTAAGGTCGTAGCTGTCGATCTCCGGCAGCTCCTTGATGGCGATGAACATGGTGGGCACGCCGGCGAACAGCGTGGGGTGCTCCTTGTTGATGGTGCGGCAGACCTCGCTGGCGTTGAAGCGCGGCAGCAGCAGAATGGTGCCGCCGTGGCTCAGGGGGGCGTTCATGCACACGCTCATGCCGAAGCCGTGGAACAGGGGCAGCACCGCCAACAGCGAGTCGCCGCCGCCCAGGCTGCCCCAGGCGCAGACCTGGCTGGCGTTGGCCACCAGGGCGCGGTGGCTGAGCATGATGCCCTTGCTCACGCCGGTGGTGCCGCCGGAATAGATGAGCACCGCCATGCTCTGGGGGTCGATGGCCGGCTGGGGCGGCTGCCCGCCTTGGCGCAGCAGGTCCTTGAGCATGACCGTCTTGGCGTCGCGCTCGATGACCACCGGGGGCATGGCCTTGTCCAGGCGGCGCTTGAGGGGATAGAGCAGGTTCAAGGGGAAGGGCAGGAAGTCGGCCAGGCTGGTGTAGACGATCAATTGCAGGGGCACCTGCTTTTTGATGTTGTTCACGCGCTGGGACAAGAGGTCCAGGACGATGAGCGCCTTGGCGCCGGAGTCCTGGAACTTGAAGATCAGCTCCCGCTCCACGTTGAGGGGATTGGCCAGGACCGCCGTGGCGCCCAAGCGCATCAGGGCGTAGAAGCTGATGACGAACTGGGGGCAGTTGGGCATGAGCAGCACCACGCGGTCGCCCTGGCCGATGCCCCGCTGGGCCAGGGCCGCGGCCATCCGGTCCACGCGGTCGAAAAGTTGGCCATAGCTCAGGGTCAGACCCATGAATTTCAGCGCCGGCCTTTCCCGCACCTCATCGGCCTTGCGCCGCACCAGGGCGTGGATGTCCAGGGAGGGGTACTCCAGGCTGTGGGGTACCCCGGGGTCGTAGCATTTGAGCCAGCGGTGCTCGGTCATTTAGGGCTCCTAGTCATGAAAATGGGCTTGAAGCGGATGGGCCGGGGGCGTGCAATCTTCTCAGGCCGGTGGTTCCCACTGTAGCCAGGCCCGTACCTCCTCAGGCAGGGGCGGGCTGACGCCGTCGTGACCGATGGCCTGGGCCACCTCGCGGGGGCTGATCTTCTCGCGCGGCCCCACGAAGACCCCCTTGATGAGCGCCGAGGCGTAGACTTGGCCGGCCACCTCGAAACGCTGCTCCATGAAAAACCATTTCTGGTCCCAGCACAACAGCCGGGTGCGCAGGTCGTAGCGCTGAAAGGGGCCCAGGCCCCGGCGGAAGCGGATGGTGGCCGCGCCCACCATGGGGCGCCAGCGCCCACGCAAGGCCGCCCGGCCGATGCCGGTGCGGATGGTCAGGTCGATGCGCCCCAGGTCCATCAGAGTGAGGTAGCGGCCATTGTTCATGTGCAGATTAAGGTCCAGGTCGTTGGGCCAGACCCGGAAGCTGAGCAGGGAATCGCCCAAGGGCGCCAGACGCGGCCCCATAAGGGCCTTGAACACCACCTTGAGCATACGCAATAGCAGATTCATGGCGCAGAAGGCCCTCCCCGCCCCAAAGGACGGTTGCAGTGGAAAGGGCGTTTGCGGGCGCCGATGGACTGGAGTCTAGCCCAAAGCATGCCACCCTGGCAAGGCTCCCGCCAGGAGGCGTGGCCGGGGCCTTGTCAGGGCGGCGTGGCCTGGGCTATACCAGATGGGCGTGGCCCCGCCGTTGGCGGGCAGGCAAACCAGGGGGGCGGGAGGATGTATATGGCCAAGGGCCAGGACACCGGACTTTTGCCGGGCATGGTGGATACGCCTACCCGGCGCACCTTGGGCATACGCTATGTGCGCTCGGGGCCGGGTTGGTTGGAGGCGGAGTTCAAGCCCAGCGCTCGCTTCGGCAACCACGTGGGCAATGTGCAGGGGGGCATTCTGGCGGCGTTTCTGGACAACATCATGGGCCAGTGCTGCCATGCCTTGGCCGGGCCGGAGCAGGCGCTCACCACCACCGAGATGTCGCTGTACTTCCTGGCCCCGGCCATCCTGGGCCGCCTGCGGGGCAAGGCCAAGGTGCTCAAGAAGGGACGGCGCATGTTTTTCGTGGAGGGCGAGGTGCTGGACCTGGAGGGCAATCACCTGGTCAGGGCGGTGGCCACCATGCTGGTGATGCGCCGGCCCCGCCCGGGCGTGGCCCCCCAGGCGACCGCCGAGGCCAAGGACCCGGACGCCGGCTAGTTGTTGTTGGCGAGGACGGCGGCTCCCGTGGCGGGATGGAAGATGGGCGGTAGGGCGCTTAAGGCCATGGCTGGGGGAGCGGCGCGGAATTGGTATAATACAGACCAAACCCTCAAGCCGCCCCGTTAGCCAAGGAGAGACCGCCATGGCCGAGATTAAATCCAGTATCCAGATCGCCATGGAGCGGGCCGCGGCCCTGGGCCAGGCCGACAGCGGCGAGCAGGACCGCGAGGAGGGCAAGCGCCAGGGGCGGGCCCTGGGGCGCCGCGCGGCCAGTGGCGAACTGGCTCCCGAGAACCTGGCTTCCAGCCTGGCTGGGCTGCCCCAGGAGCAACGGGACAGCGCCCGCCAGGCGGCGGCCCTGGCCCTTCTGGAGGACATGGAGGAAGGCTGGCAGGGCCGGCTTACCGCCCTGGCGGCCCTGGCCGCCGGCGGCCCGGCCGAGGCCGCCGTGGTGGAGCTGGCCCGGGTGCTGGCCCAGGAGGAACGCCTGACCGTGGATTTGCACGCCGAGTTGGCCGGGGAGCTGTTGGCCGGCCTGGCCGCCGAGGGCATCAGCGGCAGCGCCGTGCACCCCAATCCGGCGGTGCATCCCCAACTCAAGGAACGCTACGACCAGGCCGTGGCGGCCTGCGAGCCTCGGCGCCTGGCCGCCCTGTCCGGCGTGAGCCAGGCCTTTCAGACCAGTTGAGCCCGGCGCTCCCACCGGACCCTGGCCAGCCCGGAGGGGGCTTCCCCCCCCCGGGCGAAGCGTGGCCTACATCATGCCGAAGTAGGTTTTCTCGATCAGCTCGAAGTTGCGCTTGATGTTTTCGGCCCCTTTTAGCATGGGGCCGTGGCCGGGCAGGAGCCATTGCAGGTCCAGCCCGGCCATGCGCTGGATGGATTGCTTGAGC
>JAKAGJ010000173.1 GCA_021815655.1 Deltaproteobacteria bacterium
CGGCAACGTGGACCCCAAGAAGGCCGAACAGATATTCGACCTCATGGAGAAGTTCGCGGGTTACGGCTTCAACAAGTCGCATTCGGCGGCCTACGCGCTCATCGCCTACCAGACCGCCTATCTCAAGGCCCATTTCCCCCACGAGTTCATGGCCGCCCTGCTCACCAGCGAGGTGAACAACACCGACGCCGTGGTGCGCCACATCAGCGAGTGCCGCGAGCACGAGCTAAAGGTCCTGCCACCGGACATAAACTTAAGCGAGCGCGAGTTCACGGTCAAGGAGGAGGCCATCCGCTTCGGCCTGGCGGCGGTGAAGAACGTGGGCGAAGGCGCGGTGGAGGCCATCCTGGCCGCCCGCGCCGAGGGCGGTCCCTTCGCGGGCCTGCACGATCTCTGCGAGCGCGTGGACCTGCGCAAGGTCAACAAGCGCGTGCTGGAGAGCCTGGTGAAATGCGGGGCCTTTGATTCCACCGGCGCGCACCGCGCCCAGCTCATGGCCGTGCTGGACGAGGCCCTGGAGCAGGGCCAGAAGCTCACCCGCGACCGCGAGGGTGGCCAGACCAATATGTTCGCCGCCTTCGTCACCCAGGCTCCCCAAGACAATCCCCACCAGCTACCGGACTTGGCGCCCTGGCGCGAGGCAGACCTCCTGGCCTACGAGAAAGAGGCCCTGGGCTTCTACATCACCGGCCACCCGTTGCAGAGCTACCGCGAGCAGATACGCCGCCTGGCCACCCTGGACACCCTCACGGCGGCCTCGGCTGGCGACGGCATGACCGTGCGCCTGGCCGGGCTGCCCACCGAGATCAAGGAAAAGATCACCAAGAAGGGCGACCGCATGGCTTTCGTGCGCCTGGAGGACCTGGTGGGTTCCTTGGAGATGATCGTCTTCCCCGACTGCTACGCCGAGGGCGGCCGGTGGCTAAGCGCCGAAACGCCGGTGTTGGTCACCGGCACCCTGGACAAGGACGAGCGGGGGGTGAAGCTTAAAGCCACCAAGATACTGCCCCTGGACCAGGCCACCCAGACCATGACCACGCGCCTGCGGCTGAAGCTGGAGGCCACGGGGCTGACCCGCGACAAGTTGGTTCTGCTGCGCCAGACGCTGACCCAATACCCCGGTGCCTGCCGGGTGTCCCTGCACCTCAACGTGCCCGGCAAGGGCGAGGCGGTATTGATGCTGCCGGCCCAGTACCGCGTGGACCCCACCCCCGAGCTGATGGAACAGGTCAACAGCCTCTTTGGCCACGGCGTGGTGGAGCCGGTGCTGGCCGGCGAGGCTTAAGGTAATTACCTATTGTTTTACAAACCCGGATAAGGTGAGATGTCAAAAACCCTGCTGAAGACAAGCCTGTTGCTGACCATGCTGCTGGGCCTCGTGGCTGCCGGCTGCGCCGGCCCCAGCCGCTTCGGCAACATCGAGCAGACCCTGGCCCAAGAGGTGGGACGCATGACCTACGAGGAGGCCCTGGACCGCTGGGGCGAGCCCACCTCCCTGGACAAGGGCGGACAACTCTTCACGGCCCTGTGGGAGCGCCAGCGCTCCGCGGGCATGGTCACCGAGCGGCTCTACCTCACCTTCGACAACCAGGCCCAGGTCATGCGCTCCTACCGCTACTACTCCAAGCCCTTCGCGGATTAAGAAATACGGGCGTGGATAAACCCCGCCCCTACGAAAACCAAAGGCAACGAGAGGCCTTTTCTTCGTGGGGGCGGGGGTTATCCACGCCCGTGTATTTCCCGCATCAAGCCCACAACGTAAGCCGGCGGCCCATGCTTGGTCGATAGCTCCGTCGACTCGTTTATGCCCGCCGCGGCTCGCGGCCCTCCTCGGCGATGAGGCCTTGCAGGTAGCGGGCGTAGTGGCTGTTCTCGTAGCCCTTGAGGCAGGCCAGGGCTTGGGCCGCGTCGATGTAGCCCAGGCGCCAGGCCACTTCCTCCAGGCAGGCGATCTTGAGCCCTTGGCGCTCCTCGATGGTCTGCATGAACTGCGCGGCCTGCAACAAGGCCGCCGGCGTGCCGGTGTCCAGCCACACAAAGCCGCGTCCCATCTTCTGGGCCTTGAGGCCCCCCCGGCTCAGGTAGGCGTTGTTCACGTCGGTGATCTCGTACTCGCCCCGCGCCGAGGGCTTTAGTTTTTGGGCGATCTCCACCACGTCGCTGTCGTAGAAATACAGGCCGGTCACCGCCCAGTTGCTCTTGGGCGCTTTTGGCTTCTCCACGATGGCCATGGGCACGCCGCTGGCGTCCAGCTCGGCCACGCCGTAGCGCTCTGGGTCCTTAACCTGATACAAGAAAATCGTGGCCCCCTGGTGGTCGGCCACGGCCTGGCGCAACAGCCCGGTCATGCCATGGCCGTAGAAGATATTGTCCCCCAGGATGAGGCAGGCCTGGTCGCCGGCCAAAAAATCGCGGCCAATGACAAAGGCCTGGGCCAGGCCCTGGGGCTGGGGCTGGGGCGCGTAGGAGAGCTTGAGCCCCCAGCAGGAACCGTCGCCCAAAAGCTTCTGGAACAGGGTCTGCTCGTGGGGCGTGGTGATGACCAGTATCTCGCGCATACCCGCCAGCATGAGCGTGGAGAGCGGGTAGTAGATCATGGGTTTGTCGTAAACCATCATGAGCTGCTTGCTCACCACCTTGGTGGTGGGGTATAGCCGGCTGCCGCTGCCCCCGGCCAGGATAATGCCCTTCATGCTGACCCCCGTCCTAACGCCGTGTGCCCGGCCCCAGGAGGTTGTTGCTTATCACCACGCGCTGAATCTCGCTGGTGCCCTCGTAGATGGTGAATACGCGCGCGTCGCGGTAGTGGCGCTCGATGGCGTACTCGCTGCAATAGCCATAGCCGCCGTGCATCTGCAGGGCCTGGCCGGCCACGCGGTTGACCATCTCGCTGGCGAACATCTTGGCCATGGAGGCCTCCATGGTATAGCGCCGGCCAAGGTCCTTGAGCGAGGCGGCGTTGAGGCACAAGAGACGGGAGGCCTCGATCTCGCACGCCATCTCGGCCATGCGCCAGCGCAGGCCCTGGAAGTCGCTAAGGAGCTGGCCGAACTGCTCGCGGTTTTTGGTGTATTCCATGGCCTCGTCCAGGCAGGCCTGGGCCACGCCCACCGACTGGGCGGCGATGCCGATGCGCCCGCAGTCCAAGGCGGCCATGGCCACCCTAAAGCCCTCCCCGGGCTTGCCCAGCATGGCGCTCTTGGGCACACGGCAATCCTCGAAGATAAGCTGCACGGTGTCGCTGGCCCTCAGGCCCAGTTTTTCCTCAGCCTTGCCCACGATAAGCCCCGGGGTGCCCTGGGGCACCAGAAAGGCGCTGATGCCGCGGTGGCGCTTGCTGCGGTCGCTGACCGCCGTGACGATAATGACTCCCGCGTTCTTGCCGGTGGTGATGAACTGCTTGGCCCCGTTTATCACCCACTCGTCGCCGTCGGCCACCGCCGTGGTGCGCTGGCTGGAGGGATCGGAGCCGGCGTGGGGCTCGGTCAGGGCGAAGGCGCCAATGCACTCGCCGGTGCACATGGGCGGCAACCAGTAGCGCTTCTGCTCCTCGCTGCCGAAATGCAGCACCGACTCGCAGCAGATGGAGTTGTGCACGCTCATCACCACCGCGGTGGAGGCGCAGGCATAGGCGATCTCAGTCAGCGCCAGCACGTAGCTCACGGCGTCCACGCCGGCGCCGCCGTAGGTGTCCGGCACCATCATGCCCATGAAACCCAGCTCGCCCATCTGGCGCAGGTTGTCGGCCGGGAATTCGTGGCTGCGGTCGCGCTCGGCGGCGCCGGGCAGGATCACCTCGCGGGCGAAGTCGTGGGCCATGGTCTGGATCATTATCTGCTCTTCGCTCAAGACGAAGGCCATGGGTTCCTCCCTGGAATGGCAAATGCTGCGGCAGGCGAGGCAAGCGGCCCTCCGACCGTCCGCCTCGCCAGGGTGTTCAAGCCCGGCGCCGGTCCTAGGGCGTATAGAGCACCACCAACAGCTCGCAAGGTGTGTTGCCGGTGTTGCGCAGCTTGTGCACCAGGCTGGAGTTGAAGTGCAGCGATTGGTCCTGGCTAAGGTCGTTGTGGTTCTCGCCCACGGTGACCCGCACCTGGCCCTTGAGCACGTAGACGAACTCCTCGCCCTCGTGCTGATAGCCCGGTCCTTCCAGGTCGCTCACCGGTTCGATGGTGACCAGGAAGCCCTTGAGATGTTTGTGGCGCGCCTCGGGCGTGAGCACGCGGTAGGAATAGTGGTCGGTGCGCTTGCGCACCGCCTCGGCCCGGCGTTCCACGGCCACGGCCTCGTCTTCTTCCTTGAGCAGGTCGGCGGAGTCAATCTCCAGTGCCCGGCTCAGGGTCAAGAGCACCGCCACGGAGGGCTTTTGTTCGTCGTTCTCTATGCGCTGGAGCTGCTCCAGGGCCTGGCCGGTTTCGTTGGCCAGGGTCTCCAGGCTGATGCTCCGGCTGGTGCGCAAGCGTTTGATGCGCTGCCCCAGGGAGGTTTTCTTGACTGTGCGGGCCATGGGGTCCTCCTTAGTTCTTGAACGCGGCGCTACCCATTATCTCTTCCACCACGCTGTAGGGGTCGCGCTCCAGGGAGGCGATCTGGGCGGCCAGCACATCCAGGCGCTGGCCATCCTCCAGGCGTTTAATCAGCAGGCTCATGGCGCGGTTCTTGACGAGCTCCAAAAGCTCCATGCGCGCCCGCTCCCGTCGGCGCGCATGCAAAAGCCGGCCGTCCTCGGCCAGAAGCACGGCGCGGTGGCCGGCCACCGCCTGGATGAGCTCGTCCACGCCGCGCCCGTCGCTGGCGCAGGTCATGATTACCGGCGGTGTCCAGGGCTGGTCGGAGTTGACGTTGTGCCCGCGCATGGCGATCATGCCCTGCAACTCGGCGGCGGTGCGGCCGGCGCCCTCGCGGTCCATCTTGTTGACCACGAAGATGTCGCCGGCCTCCAGGATGCCGGCCTTGATGGCCTGGATGTCATCGCCCAGGCCCGGCACCACCACGATGACCGTGGTGTCGGCCATGCGCACGATGTCCACCTCGTCCTGGCCCACGCCCACGGTCTCCACCAGGATGACGTCCTTGCCCATGGCGTCCATGACCGTGGCCACGCCGCGGGTGCTGGCGGTGAGCCCGCCGAACTGTCCCCGGGTGGCAAGGGAACGGATGAAGACGCCCTCGTCGGTGGCGTGTCGCTGCATGCGGATGCGGTCGCCCAGGATGGCCCCGCCGGTGAAGGGGCTGGTGGGGTCCACGGCCACCACGCCCACGCTCTTTTGCTGGCCGCGGTAAGCGGCTATCACTTGGTCGGTCAGCGTGGACTTGCCCACCCCCGGCGAGCCGGTGAAGCCCAACACCCAGGCGCGGCCGGTGTGGGCGTGCAAGCGCTTGAGCACCTCCACCGCCTCGGGCAGGTCGTCGTCCACCTGGCGCATCAGGCGCGCGGCGGCGCGTATGTCGCCGGCCAAGATCAGCCGCGCAAGCTCCTCGGCGGCCGGGCTCATCGAATAATTCTCAGCAACTGGTTAAGTTCCTCCATATCGAACTTTTCAGGGTCGAACTCGCCGTCCAGCCACTCCATAATTTCGTCGTGCTCCGGATGCCCGGGATCGGCGAGGGCCTTTAGCAAATCCGCATAACCCCACGGCCCCCCGCAGTCCTCGGGAGGACAGTTTCGCTTGCCGGCCAGGCAGCGGGGAAGAGACTCGCCCTGCTCCCCAGCCAGCACCTTTTCCACTGTCAGTTCGTGCCGCCAGCCATCTCCGAAGTCATATTCGTAGGTGAATTTGATCTTCTCGCCTTTAACGGCCTCGTTCAACCTGACGTCTGCTTCGTTGATCATCTC